>JBILPY010000038.1:0-15858 GCA_044373575.1 Prosthecobacter sp.
TGGTGTTCGGGATGTCGGCCTTCGAGTCGGGCTTCATCTGCATCTCCCACTCCATGTTGGATTGACCCGAGGCGAGCCATACTTCGCCGACGAGCACGTCCTGCACGCTGACACTGCCTGCTTTCAGCACCTGAGGCTCGGCATTTGCGGGCAGGGGATCGAGCTTCACCATCCACTTGCCACTCGCATCGGCCTTCGCGGTCTTCTTTTGCCCGGCGAACTCGACGACGACTTCCTCACCCGGCGCTGCCTTGCCCCAAACCGGCACCGCTTTGTCACGCTGGAGGACCATGTGGTCGGTGAAGATGGAGGGCAGCTTCACGGCTGCGGAGGCGCTGCTAAACGTGACGAGAAGGGCGAGAAAAAGGGTGGGCTTCATGGCGGAGCCGCTTTCTACAAACTCGCTCGTCGTGTTTCCAGATTATTCTCCGCTGCTGCGTTCCCAGGCACGAAGCCGGGCGTCAAGCCAGAAGGGTAGCAATGGCACGAGCGATGCGAGAAACAGCCCCGTCGCTCTCCAGATCGACCATTTCGCGGTACGCATCGCGAGAGCGAGCGTGAGGCAGAAGACCACAAACAGACCGCCGTGGATGCCGCCGACGATCTTCACGGCGAGCGGCTGACCCCAGACATACTTCATGGGCATGGCCACGCCGAGGAGCAGGAGGTAGGAGATGGCTTCAGCGAGTGCGGTGCGGCGGAACCAGCGGATGGAGGAGGCGGCGGACATGGGAGGGGGAGACTCCGATCTGCCTCATTTCAGCACTGGGTTCACGCGAAAAAGCCCATGTATTTCGCTGGGCTACGTGGGGACGAAGCCTGTCAAGGTTTGGTTAATAGGACTTGAGTCGTATAGCGGATATTATATACTCACCATAATAATAATGACATCCAGACCATTCATCGGCCTTTGGGCAATCACGCTTCTCCTCTCGGGGGTAGCGCTGCCGACGCTGGCCTACCTGGGTAGTTTTGAGGAGAGCGACGGGTATCGCATCCCCGGCGCTGGTGGAGTTGGGAACATCACTTCCCTGAACTTCGCCGGAGATGCGCAGTTTTACCTGAACAACCTCTCGACCAACGGACTGACGGGCATCGTGGCTCCAGGAACCTACCCCAACACCCTGGGTGACAACAATCACGGTCAGGACCTGAGCCGCTACAATGCTGGCCAGTATGGCACCGGAGGCGGAGGACCGGGAGGATCAGCAGCGGACATCGCGGACAACACCGGCCTGTGGCGGGCGCTCGCAGGTGGCAGGCTCAATGAAGACATCGGCGCGCCCGTGTACCAGGGGGGGCAGTTCCAGCGTGATTATGTCGCTGCCTATGGCTACACCGGAGCTCACAGCGGCTCCCAGGTGCTCAACCTTTTGGCCTACGATCAGAACATGAGATACTCCTACAGTCTCGATTCCCGCGACTTCGATGGAACCAACCCGCTGAGCACGAGCGATATGCGCATCGACCTCAGTTTCTGGACTTGTCCCACGGATGCAGATGACGGCATCGCCATCGGTGCCAACACGGTCGCCATGAGTTTCCGCGACTCGATCGGCCAGATCTTGGTCGATGTGGGCTACACGGGTGACAATTTGCTTCAGTATCGGGTGGGTGGATCAGCAACATGGCAGACGACCGGCATCAGTCTCGGCACGCAGGGCTGGTCGGAGGTCACGCTCAGTCTCAACACCTTTGCCAACAGCGTCAGCCTGTCCGCCCGAGGCTTTGATGACAACAATTCGATCCTGAATACCTCCACCACCGTGCTGACGGATGAACTCTTCGGCTTCGACACAGCGAACGTCACCGAGATCCAGTGGTCCGCGACAGATGTGGATGGCTTCAAAAACTTCTTCGACGACTTCAACTTCAACCTTACCGCCGTGCCGGAGCCCGGGAGTGCGGTGCTGGTGCTGCTGGCGGGGTTGTTTGGGATGAGGCGGAGGCGCTCGGTTTGATTTCTCAGGGTTTCGGGAACAAGGCCTCGAGTTCCTCGGGTTTTGTGACCCACAAAAAGCGCTCCTGGTTGATGATGAACCCATACTTACGGTTCACCCGCATCTTGAACCTTGGGCTGGCGTCTGAATTCCATGACATCTCATAACCCTCAAAGAGCTTCTGGTCCTCCTCAGGCATTAATGCCAGGAATTCTGACAGTGTTTTCGGAAGCGGCTCGCCCTCCTTTTCCCGGTGATACATCAAGGGGACGAATCGGTGCAGTCGGTCTGCAATAGGTTCGGCCTCACCATAGTAATACTGAAAAGAGATAACGAGATAGGCGGAAAAGGACACTGCCGCTGCCAGCAAAAGGCAGACGATCAGGCATCCACGCTTGAATTCCCGGCTCATACACTCCCCGCCTTCATCTCTCCCATCAGCCATTCACAGGAGCGCCAGGCGAGGGCCATGATGGTGAGGGTGGGGTTTTTGTCGGGGTTGCTGGGCATCACGGCTCCGTCCATGAGGAAGAGGTTCTTTACGTCCCAGGTCTGGCAGTATTGGTTCGTCACGGAGTCGGCGGCCTTCGAGCCCATGCGGGCGCAGCCGACTTCGTGGATGATCTCGCCGGGGCGCTGGATGGCATCGCGTCCGCTCTGCGGCTTGGCTTTGCCGCCCATGCCTTCGATCAGTTCGGCGAAGGTCTGCTGCATGTGCTCGGCCTGCTTGATCTCGTGGTCGCTCCATTTCCAATGGAAGCGCAGGACGGGGATGCCCCATTGATCGACGACCTTGGGATCGAGCTCGCAGTAGCAGTCGTCGTTTGGCGCCATCTCGCCGCGTCCGCTGAAGCTGAAACTCGCGCCGTAGTAGCGGCGGGCGTCTTCCTTCAGCTTGCTGCCGTAGGTGCCGGGGCTGGTCTGGTCCAGCAAACCAAAACCGCTGACGCTGGGCATCTTCCGTCCGCCGCCCATTTCGATGTGATAACCGCGCGCGAAGCCGAGCTTCTTGTGCTCATGCACAAGCCACCAAGGGGAATAGACATGCAGCCCGCCTGCGCCGTCTTCATTCAGTAAAGGCGCGTCTTCTAGCGCGGGGATGTGCGCGCCGAGTTTCGTGCCGACGCTGTCCATGAGGTTCTTGCCGACTTGTCCGCTGGAGTTTGCGAGGCCCGAGCTGTCCTGGGATTTCGAGTTCAGCAGGATGCGCGCGGTTTCACAGGCGCTGGCGGCTACGATGACCACACGTGCCTTCACCACGGCATCACGACGCGTCTTTTTGTCGATGTAATGCACGCCGCTGGCCTTGCCGTCCTTCATCACGATCTCGCGCACCATGGCGTCCGTGATGATGTCGAGATTCCCCGTGGCGAGGGCAGCGGGGAGAAGCACGGTCGTGCTCTGGAAGTTCGCGCGGATGCTGCAACCGCGCAGGCAGTCAGTGGCCCAGAAGCAGGGCGCGCGCATCATCATGTCCTTGCCGATGATCTCCTGCGCTTTCGGGTTGTTCGGGAAGAGCTGCTTCGGCAGGTTTTTCCAGTCGAGTGGCTGGCTGAGCACGGCGCGATGCGCGGCCACGATGGGCACGCCGCTCTTCTTGCCAGACTTCTTCGCCATCAGCTCGCCGAGACGCGGCTTTGGCGCTGGCAAAAGCACGCCGGGGGAGGAGTTTGGCGCGTTGGGGATGCCATCGTTTTCGCCATAGACGCCGATGAGTTGCTCCACGCGATCATACCACGGTGAGATGTCTTCATAATTGATCGGCCAATCGACGCCGAGACCGTCGCGCGACTTCGGTTTGAAGTCGAACTCACCAAAGCGCAGGGAGATTCGCCCCCAGTGATTCGTGCGTCCGCCGAGCATCCGCGCACGCCACCACCAGAAGGCTCCTTCGGTGCCGTCTTTGTTCGTGTAAGGCTCCCCTGGCACCTGCCAGCCGCCGACATTAGCATCATAAAATCCGAAAGGCTTGTCCGGGTTCTTCTCTGCACGCAGCGGGGCCATCTCGGGCGTGTTAAACATCGCCGTCTCCGTCGCGGGCTCGTAGTTCCGGCCCGCTTCGACCATCAGCACCTTCACTCCATGCAGCGCTAGGATCAGCGCCGCCATCCCGCCGCCCGCCCCTGATCCGACGACGATGACATCATATTGCGGCTTGGTTTTACGGTCGGTTAGCAGAGGCATGGGGAGTTGTTATCAAATTCCCTGCCTGCTGTCTTGTGAGAACTTCAACGGCTTCATTCCCCGCCTCACGCGAGGTCGAAGAGCAGCCCCTCGGCATCGGCGTTGGCGGTGATCGTCAGCGTGCCGGTGTCGTCAGTGCTTGCGGCATCGCCTGGGGTGAGCGTGACGCCGTTGATCGTGACGGTACCTTTGATGAGCTGGAACCAGGCTCCGCGTCCGGTGGCGACTTCATGCGTGGTGGCTTTGCCAGAGGCGAGGCGCACGCGGTAGATGTCGGCGTCTTGATGAATGGTGGCGCTATCTTCGCGGCCATCGGAGGAGATGACGAGCACCTTCTCTGCGTTGTCATGCTCCGGCTTCGGATGCCATTCGGTGTAGCTGGGTTTCAAACCATGCTCGCGGGGACGAATCCAGATTTGCAGGAGTGAGGCACCTTCGGTCTTCGAGGGATTGAACTCGCTGTGGGTGACGCCTTTGCCTGCGGACATGAGCTGGATCTGGCCGGGCTCCAGAGAGCGGCCATTGCCCATGCTGTCCTTGTGCGCTAGCGCACCATAAAGGATGTAGCTGAAGATCTCCATGTCGCGGTGAGGATGCGTGGGGAAGCCTGCGCCAGGGGCGATGATGTCCTGATTGATCACGCGTAAGGAGCGGAAACCCATGTGCTCGGGATCATAGTAGTCCGCGAAGGAGAAGGTGTGGTAGCTATCGAGCCAGCCGTGGTTGGCATGGCCGCGTTCGTTGGATCGGCGAAGGGTGAGTTTCATGACGAGAAGATACTGTACTGGAACGGCTGTTGTCGCCAATACGGTGTTGTTTGCCTCAGGATACTGGCTGGGTATGCTCGTGTTCCATGGAACTCCGACTGCTCCGCTCCTTCATCGCCGCTGCCGCAGATGGTAATATCAGCAAGGCGGCAGCACGACTGAGTGTGACGCAGCCTGCCCTGAGTCGGCAGATCAAGACGCTGGAGGATGATCTCGGCGTGGTGCTGCTGGAGCGTGGGGCGCATTCGTTTTCGCTCACGCCTGCGGGCGAACTGCTGCTACGCGAAGGCCGTGTCTTGATCGAGCGTGCGGATCTGCTGGCGCAGCGGGTGAAGGCTTCGGCAAAGGCGCAGACACTGCGCGTGGGTTATTCGCCATCACTCACAGCGGGCATCCTTTCACCGGCGATGGAGGCTTTCTCCCAGATGCACCCGAAGGCGCGTGTGGAACTCTCCGATCTGAGCAGCCTGGAGATGGTGGAGGGACTGCAAAAGGGCGCGCTGGATGTGATCGTGACGGTGCCGCCCGCGAAAGGAGTGTCCGACATTACTTGGATCACTGTGCAGCAGCAGGCCTGGCGTGTGGCGGTGCCGAGACAGCACCCGCTGGTGAACAAGGTGACGCTTACACCGCAGGATCTGCATGAGCAGAGGCTCGTCGTGTACAATCAGCGCGAGTATCCCGACTACTGGGCGGGCATCTCCGCGTGGTTTAAGAGCCAGGGCATCAATGCCCGCATCGCCAGCGAGTGTGATGGTGTGACGAGCCTGATCAGTGCCGTGGAGGCCGGGCTTGGTGTGGCACTCGTCGTGGAGCGCATCGCCTGCTTGATCCCGGAGCGCATTGTTTTAAAGCCGCTGAAGCCGCAGCCCGCTGCTGTGTGCATCGCCGCCGGGATGCTGGAGAGGCAGAGCCGGGACAAGGTGCTGGCGGTGTTTGTCGAGGAGTTGAAAAGGGCAGGGGAGATGGATCATCGCCGAACGGCTGCATGATACACAGGCTTGGACCGAACTCATTGAAACGAAAGGCCGTGAGGTGCAGGCGCTACCTACCAAGCTGAGGAGTGTGTCGCTTTTCCCTCACCGGATCTTCGCGTCCGGCAGCTCGCTTTTTACGCCTTCATCGAGGGGCATTTTGTCGGTCTTGGTGTCGAGGCCGGTGGCTTGCATGAGTTTGGCGAGCTGGGCTTGGAGTTCGCCGACTTGGGGGGCGAGTTCGGGTTTGCTGATCAGGTTCTTTGTCTCGCCAGGGTCGGCCTGCAGGTCGTAAAGTTCGGCCAGGTGCTTATCTGGACTGCCATCGCCATGTGGATAATGGATGTACTTCCAGCGATCAGTGCGGATGGCGCGGACGTTCGGGGTGTAGGGGAACTGCTTCTCGTAGTTGTAGTGGTAGAACCAGGCGGTGCGCCAGTCGGGGTCGCCTTCTTTGACGAGCTTCACCCAGGATTTGCCGTGGCTTTTCGGCAGGGGCGGCGCGCCACAGAGCTCGAGGATGCTGGGGGCGATATCGACGGTGAGCATTTGCTGCTCGATGACCTTTCCTTGAGCGAGTCCAGAGGGGAAGCGGGCGACGGCGGGGATGCGCAGGCTGGCTTCATGGGCGGTGCGTTTATCTACCATGCCGTGCTCACCTTCGAGTAGGCCGTTGTCGCCCATGAAGATGACGAGGGTGTTTTCGAGCTGCTTGGTTTCTTCCAGCCACTTCATCAGGCGGCCCACGCTGTCATCGACGCTGAGGACGGTTCCCCAGTAGCCGTGGACCATGTTCTCGAAGTCCTTTACGGCTTCCGGGCGGTCATCAGGAAACTTTTTTCGCCACTCGAAAAGCGGGCCGTAGATGCCGTGCCAGGTGTGGAGACGTTGCTTCATCCACGCGGGTTTGTCATCGAGCTGGAAGGCGGTGGCAGGGTAGGGGACGCGGACGTCGTCAAAGCTGTGCTCGTACTTTGGCTCGGGAGTGTAGAAGCTGTGCGGGGCTTTTTGGCCGATGAAGGCGCACCAAGGTTTGCCGGTGCTCTGCTGCTTCAGCCAGTCCATGGCGAGATCGGTGACGATGGTGGTGTAGTAGCCGGGGATGACCTTCCGCTCCTTGCCGTTGAGGTTCCACTCGGTGTCGAAGTATTTGCCCTGGCCTTTGTGGGTGACAAACATGTCGAAGCCGGGGCGCGGCTCATCGTTATCCTCACCCATGTGATACTTGCCGAAGTAGGCGGTGGCGTAGCCGGCATCATGCAGCAGGCCGGGAAAGCTCGGCATGGTGGCGGGATACTCCGTGAAGTTATTCGTGACGCCATGGGTGTGGGCGTAAAGACCGCTGAGGATGCTGGCGCGGCTCGGGGAGCAGAGGGAAGTGGTGCAGAAGGTGTTTTTGAAAAGCACACCCTCTTTGGCGATGCGGTCGATGTTCGGCGTCTTGACGTGCTTTGAGCCGTAGCAACCGAGCGCGTCGGGGCGGAGATCATCGCAGAGGATGAAGAGCACGTTGGGCGTTGTGGCGAATGCCGAATCTAGAAGGACGAATGACGAGAGTAGTAGGGCTAGGGCACGCATGTTGGGAAGCGGTGAAACGGCGGGGCTGAGGTCGGCTTGTCTGTTTATTGTCTGATCCCGGCGTAGGCGAGCAGCCAGTCGCCGCCGGTTCCCTTGAGAGCTTCGGGGAGGAATTGAGGCAGTTCGGCCACGGCGATGTTCGGGTGCTTGGCGAGGAGCTTCTGATAAATGATGGCGAATTGCTTCGCTCCGGCGTTCAGGCAGGTTTTGGCATCGCCTTCGGCAAAGGCTGCCTTGGCGGACCCGAGCATGAAGGCGCTGAGGAGTTTTTCTTCGGTGCCGGGAGCTTCCTTCTGGCAGTGTGCCAGCCAGTCCTGCATGGGATACTCGGGGATGTTGATGGGGTAAAAAGGGGTGTTTTTCAGATAGGCCAGCACGGCACCGGTGGCTTGGATGCTGTCATCGGAGAAGGGGTCGGCCATGTAGCGGTCGATCATTTCATTGAGTCCGGCACGCAGAGGTGGGTCTTTGATGACCTGGAGCACCATGTTGGCAAAGGTCTTCAGCCCTGCCTCACCATCGTCGCCCGTGCTGGTGGGGCGCATCTGGCGGATGGTGATGACGTGGTCGTCGAGCACGGTAATGCCGACCCATTGTTTGATCTGTGCCTGCTCGGTACCTTCGTTTGTCTGCACCACGCGGGTCATCGTGCAGACGCGCACGGCCAAGGGCAGGTCCTCCTTGAGCCAGAGGTCGATGCCAGCCGCTCCGAGTTCGCCGATTTCCAGGTTTTTGTAGCGTCCCTCCTTCGACATCGCCCTGAGGTCGTTCATGACCCCGTCCATTTCGTTCAGGATGAGGCGCTGTGTCTCTTCGATCGTGGCCACTTTCCCCTGCGTGGGGAAAAAGAAGATGTCCCCGCGTGCCCGCTCCTCCAAGTTTTCGTAGCGGATGAAGCACCCGCCTCCCTGCTCATACTTGAACTCGCCTGCCAGCCGGTAGCCCCCGAGCATGATGGGAAAGGCGAGGCTCGTAGGCTTGTGTTTCCATGGTTTTCCACTCGGATCGGGGGTGATCCAGCGGCCTGGAGGCTCGGCCCCAAAAGCGGATAATGCCAGGGTGGCGACACAAAGACTGACGTGGAGGTGTTTCATGGCGGGGCGTTTGACCATCTCTGGCGCTTCCTGCTCACTCGGGCAAGTGCCGCCAGTCCTGTGGAATTCAATCCTTTCCCCGGTTGCATACGCAACGAAAGAACGCATTCTCCCGCCCCCAAGTTACCCATGAGTGCCACGTTGCCGTTCCGCGCGAATCAAGATTTACTCGACTCCAAATACAATGACTGGAGCAAAGACCCCGCCTCCGTCGATGCCGGATGGGCATCCTTCTTCGAGGGCTTTGAGCTCGGCATGGCCGAACTTGCCCGCCGAAAGGGGGGCGCAAGCTCAGCTTCTGCAGCAGGTGGAGACGCCACGCTCTCCGAGGCCACGCTGAACTTCCGCATGCGTGTGACGAACGCGCTGCTCGCCTTCCGCTCGCTCGGCCATCGCGCTTCAAAGCTCGACCCACTCAGCGTCAGCGAGCCCTCCACTCCTGAACTCACGATGGAGGCGCTCGGCTTCACCGACGCGGATCTCGACCGCGATGTGCAGACGCAGATGTTCCGTGGAGGCCAGACGATGAAGCTCCGTGACTTCCTCGGCGAACTGAAGCGTGTCTATTGCAGCACGAGCGGTTTTGAATGCATGCACATCCACAACCCGGAAGTGCGGAACTGGCTGCTGGAGCGCATTGAAAACCGCACCTTTGAGCCCGCGCCTTCCAAGGAATCCCAGGTCGATGCCCTCCGCTGGCTCCTCGAAGCCGAGTCCTTCGAGCGCTTCCTGCATCGCCGTTTTGTCGGCCAGAAGCGTTTCTCCGTGGAGGGGGGTGAGTCCATGCTCGTCGCGCTGGAGACCATTTTGGAAAACTACCCTGCTTCCGGAGGAAAAGAAATCGTCATGGGCATGGCCCACCGTGGCCGTCTCAGCGTGCTAGCGAATTTCCTCCGCAAGCCGCTGGAGATGCTCTTTTATGAGTTCAGCGAAAATTACGTCCCCGATACCGTCGGTGGCGATGGCGACGTGAAGTATCATCTCGGCTTCGAGACCGTCCGCGATACGAAGAACGGTGGCAAAGTGGCCATCATGCTCGCGCCCAACCCGAGCCACCTGGAAGCCGTCGATCCCGTTGTCGAAGGCATGGCACGTGCCCGCCAGCGCTTCCTTGGCGACACCGCCGAGCGCAAACAGGTGCTGCCCATCCTGCTCCACGGTGACGCCGCTGTCGCCGGTCAGGGCATCGTGGCGGAAGTGCTGAATCTGTCCCAGCTCCCCGGTTACCGCACGGGTGGCACCATCCATATCGTGGTGAACAACCAAATCGGTTTCACCACCCTGCCAGCCGACGCCCGTTCCACAAACTACTGCACGGACGTCGCCAAGCTCATCGACGCTCCCGTCATCCATGTGAATGGTGACTGTCCGCTGGAAGTCGCCGCTGCCGCACGTCTCGCCCTCGAGTTCCGCCAGAAATTCGGCCGCGATGTCTTTGTCGATATCGTCTGCTACCGCCGCTACGGTCATAACGAGACCGACGAGCCCGCCTTCACCCAGCCAAACATGGCCCGTAGCATCGGTGCCCATGCCTCCACGGCAGCCCTTTTCCGCCAACAGCTCATCCAAACCGGCGTGCTCGATGAAAGCGGTGCCAACGCCCTGCAAAAAGAACTCGAAGACGAACTCGAAGACGGAGTGAACGTGCTCGCCAATCGCGAAGGCAAGAACGGTGGCAACCCCTTCGAAGGCTCCACCGCCCAGCCACAGGCCGCCTACGACTACAACGTCATCGACACCGGCGTCGCCCGCGAGCAACTCACGAAGGTCGGCAAAAAGCTCCTCGAAGCCCCTGAAGGCTTCCATCTGCATCCCACCATCGCCAAGCGCTTCCTCGCCGCGCGTGGTAAGGCCATCGAAAGTGGCGAAGGCATCGACTGGGCCACAGCCGAGTCACTCGCCTTCGGCACCATGCTCACCGAGGGCAATGGCGTCCGCCTTTCCGGCCAGGACGTGCGTCGTGGCACCTTCAGTCATCGCCACAGCGTCTTCTACGACACCGAAACTCGCGAGCGCCACATCCCGCTGAACAACCTCGAAGAAGGTCAGGCCAAGTTCTGCGTCTATAACTCGCTTCTGTCTGAAGCTGCCGTGCTCGGTTTCGACTACGGCTACTCGCTGCTCGCGCAAAACCTCCTCATCTGCTGGGAAGCTCAGTTCGGCGACTTCGTGAACGGTGCGCAGGTCATCATCGACCAGTTCATAGCGTCCGCCGAGAGCAAATGGCAGCGCCCGAGCCACATCACCCTGCTTTTACCGCATGGTTATGAAGGCCAGGGCCCCGAGCACTCCAGCGCCCGCTTGGAACGCTTCCTGCAACTCTGTGCCGGTGGCAACATGCAGGTCTGCAACTTCACCACGCCCGCCCAATACTTCCACGCCCTTCGCCGTCAGGTGAAGCGCGGCACTCGCAAGCCTCTCGTCGTCATGACGCCGAAGAGCCTTTTGCGCCACCCCCGCTGCGTTTCGAAGATCGACGACATGGCCGCAGGCACCAGCTTCCGCGAAGTGTTGGATGACGACCTCCTCACCATCAGCCCCGAGCGCGTCACGCGTCTCATTTTCTGCTCGGGGAAGGTGTACTACGACCTGCTCGATTTCCGCGAGAAGAACAAGATCAAGAACGCCGCCATCATCCGCGTGGAGCAGCTCTACCCGCTGAACTACGAGATGCTCAAAGGTATCGTCGCCAAGTATCCACGCGCTCAGAAAAAGTGGATCTGGTGCCAGGAAGAGCCTCGCAACATGGGTGCCTTCTACTACATCCGCCCGCGCCTCGAGGAACTTTCCAACCACAAGCTCCGCTATGCCGGACGCGAGCGCTCCAGCAGCCCTGCCGCTGGCTCCAAAGCCATCCATGTCCGCGAGCAGGATAACCTCGTCGAAGCTGCGTTCAGTTCATAATCCTGTTCATCCTGCAATCCTGTTCATCCTGTTCATCCTGTAAAAAGAGCTCTTCCCCCCAACGATCATGGCTGACATCAAAATCCCCGCACTCGGCGAATCCGTCGCCGGAGGTCAAATTTCCAAGTGGCACTTCCAAGTCGGCGACGCCGTCAAAGTCGGCGATGTGCTCCTGACTCTCGAGACCGACAAGGTCGCCGCTGAGGTCACTTCTGAATTCACCGGCGTGCTCGCTGGCATCGCCGCCAAAGAAGGTGATGACGTCGTCATCGGTGCCGTTGTTGGCAACATCACGGAAGGTGCCGCCGCTGCGGCTCCAGCCGCCGCGCCCGCTCCAGCACCCGCAGCGCCTGCCGTTGTCGAGGCTCCAAAGCCTGCCGCACCCGCTCCTGTCGCCGAAGCTCCAAAGCCAGCACCCGTTCCAGCCCCAGCGCCGAAAGCCGCCCCTGCCCCTGAAGGTCGCACCACGCGGAAGAAGATGAGCCCACTGCGCCGGAAGATCGCCGACCAGCTCGTCAACGCCCAGCAGACCGCCGCCATCCTCACCACCTTCAACGAGTGTGACATGAGCAGCCTCATGGGCATGCGCTCGAAGCTTCAGGACAGCTTCGTCAAGACTCACGGCGTGAAGCTTGGCTTCATGTCCTTCTTCGTGAAGGCCGTCGTCGAGGCGCTGAAGGCCGTCCCGCAGATCAACGTGAAGGTCGAAGGTGACGAGATCGTGCAGCAGCACTTCTACGACATCGGCGTCGCCGTCGGCACCGAGCGTGGTTTGATCGTCCCCGTCATTCGTGATGCTGATCAGAAGAGCTTCGCCGAGATCGAAAAAGACATCCTCGCCTACGCCGCGAAGGCCAAGGAAGGCAAGATCGAGCTCTCCGACCTCACTGGCGGTGTCTTCACCATCTCGAATGGCGGTGTTTACGGTTCTCTTCTCAGCACCCCGATCATCAATCCTCCACAGAGCGCCATCCTCGGCATGCATACCATCCAGCAGCGCCCTGTCGCGGTCGATGGTCAGGTGGTCATCCGCCCGATGATGTACCTCGCCCTCAGCTACGATCACCGCGTCGTCGATGGCAAGGAAGCCGTGACTTTCCTGATCCGCATCAAGGACTGCATCGAGAACCCAGCGCGCATGTTGGTTGGCGCGTAATCGCACCCGGCAAACCTCTCCGGCCAGCGGCTCTTCGGACCGCTGGCCTTTTTTATGGACATTTCGTGCTTGGCTTGGCTCACCTCCTTCCGGTATGAGCGAATATGGACTTTGCCAAATTTGCTGCTGATCTCTCGGGTTTCATCTGGGGTGTGCCTCTCATCGTGCTGCTTTTCGGCACGCATGTCTTCCTGACCTTCCGCACAGGCTTTATTCAAAGACACCTGGTCAAAGCCATCAAGATCAGCTTTTCCCGAGAGAAAGAAGGTGCCGGAGATGTCTCACAGTTCGGTGCTCTGATGACTGCGCTGGCGGCCACCATCGGTGCGGGGAATATCATTGGTGTCGCTGGTGCAGTGGCAACCGGCGGGCCTGGCGCAGTTTTCTGGATGTGGCTCACGGGCGTGTTTGGCATCGCCACGAAGTATTCGGAAGCTGTGCTGGCGGTGAAGTATCGCGTGCAGATGCCGGATGGCAGCTATGCGGGTGGTCCGATGTATGCCTTGGAACGCGGCATGGGTCAGAAGTGGCTGGGCGTCGTGTTTGCCGTCTTCACCTGCATCGCTGCTTTCGGTATCGGAAACATGTTCCAGGCCAATGCAGTGGTGGAGACTCTGAAGGAGTGGGTGAAACCTGGCGTGGAATCGGAGATGGTCTTGCGCTGGGTCACTGGTCTTGTGATGGCAGCCATCACGGCCGCAGTGATTCTGGGCGGCGTCAAAAGCATCGCCAAAGTATGCGAGCTGCTCGTGCCGGTTATGGCCATCGGCTACCTCATTGGCTGCATCCTGATCCTGATCAAAAACGCGGGCCAACTGCCGCAGGCATTCTCGGATATCTGGAGCGGTGCTTTTGCCCCACAGGCTGCCATCGGCGGCTTCGCTGGTGCCACGATCAAGCAGGCCGTGCAGGCCGGGATCGCACGCGGCTTGTTTTCCAATGAGTCCGGCCTCGGCAGCGCCCCCATTGTCGCCGCTGCCGCGCAGACGAAGAATCCGGTGCGTCAGGCGCTGGTCTCCTCCACGGCCACCTTTTGGGATACGGTGGTGGTTTGTGCGATCACCGGACTGGTCATCGTCAGCAGCGGTCACTGGAAAGAAGGTCTGGCCAAGGGCGCACTCACGAATGCTGCATTTGAGGAACTTCACACCATCGGCCCGATCTTCCTGCTCTTCGGTCTGATCACCTTCGTTTTCTCCTCGATCCTTGGCTGGAGCTACTATGGCGAGAAAGCCGCGGAGTATCTCATGGGGCCAAAAGCGGTAAAGCCCTACCGCGTGTTGTGGGTCATCATGGTGCTCGTCGGAGCTGTGCAGCCTGCCGCTGCGGTGATGGATTTCTCCGATGCGGCAAACGGCCTGATGGCCATCCCGAATCTGATCTGCCTCATCTGCCTGAGCGGTGTCATTGTGGCCGAAACGAAGGCACACAAAGACGAATTCTAGCTCTCGCTCTCCGCTCTCGGGTCACGAGAAAGCAGCGCCCGCATGGCTTCGCGGGCGGGTTTGCCCTCATGCAGGATGGCGTAAATCTCCGCCAACAGAGGTGACCGCACGCCCTTGGTCTGCGCGGCTTCGTAGAGGCTGGCGGTGTTTGGCACGCCCTCGGCCACCATGCGCGTGCTGGCGATGATGTCCGCGAGAGACATACCTTCGCCGAGTAGCTTCCCGACCCGGTGATTCCGGCTATGCTCGGAGTAGCAGGTGGCGATGAGATCTCCCACGCCGGCGAGGCCGTAGCAGGTCTCGGCCTTGCCACCCATGACGACGATCATCCGCACCATCTCGGCCAGCGCGCGGGTGACGAGTGCAGCGATGGCGTTGTCTCCCAGCTTCAATCCAAGAGCGATCCCGGCAGCGATAGCGTAGGGGTTTTTCATGGCACCGGCCCACTCCACTCCAGCGACGTCATCGCTCGTGTAACTGCGGAACCACGGCAGCGTGAAGCATGCCTGCACGTCCCGCGCGATGTCCTGATCTTCACAGGCCACGACGGCGGCGGTGGCGAGACGTTGAGACACTTCCTCCGCATGATTTGGCCCGGTGAGCACAGCATGCTGCGGGCCGGGGAGGACTTCCGCGAGGATCTCGGACATGCGTTTGCCCGTGTGCAGTTCGATACCCTTTGCACATGTCACAGCGACGCGTGCCTGCTGATGCAGACCTACAGTGGCAATGGCTTGCGCGGTGTCGCGGATGCCTTTTGATGGCACCACGAAGACGATCATGTCCGCTGGAGCCAGTGTGCTGAGGTCGCTCGTAATGGTGATGCCATCAGGTAGATGCAGTCCAGAGAGATAGCGCGAGTTCCGCCGTGTCTGGCGGATCTCGTTCATCAGGGTTTCGTCACGGCCCCAGAACTGCACTTTCAGCCCGCGCTCATGCAGCAGGGAGGCCAGTGCTGTGCCCCAGCTTCCGGCACCGAGGACAATGGCACTTTGAAAAGGAGGCTGGCTTGGGATGGGCATGCCGCTTTGTGCTGAGGATGGCGGCGTGCGTCAAGGGCGGGGATCAATTCACCGACACGGCACCCACGGTGGGAACATAGACTTCGTCACCTTCCTTCATTTCCTTGTCAGCAGGCAGTTGGTTCATGGCGCGGATGTTTGCCACGGTGGTGCTGAACATGTTCGCTACGCTGTCGAGTGTGTCTCCGCGCTCCATGCGGTAGGCGACGATGCCGCGTGGCATGGTGGGGGAAGTGATGTCGGGCTTGATGGGGGGCAGGGGCTCGGCGGGCTTGAGTGGAGCGATGGCTGGCTCCTGCCTCCTTGGTTCATCGGCGAGGCGTAGGTGCTCCAGAGGCTGGGTTTCCTGGTCCTGCCAGGCGGGTTCGGCGGGGACGGTGCGGGTGGATTTTACCCCTGGAATGGTGAGCCGCTTTCCGAGAGGAATGACGTTGGGGTTCTTCAGGCGGTTGGCTGCCACGATCTTTGTGACGGTGGTGCGATACTTCGCCGCGATTTTCATGAGTGTCTCATTTTTGCCGACGGTGTGGGTGGTGCTGCCGGTGGTGACGGTGACCGTCTTGCCGGGCTGTGACGAACTGCGCTGAGAACCGGGAATGCGAGTGGGATTCGGGATGACCAAGCGCTCGCCAGCTCGGAGGTCGGTGGCATACACGGTGGGGTTGGCACGGGCAATGGCATCACCCCGTACGCCGTAGGCACGGGCGATGTCTTCAAAATTTTCTCCACCAGCCACGACGTGGATCAGGGTCGTGGAGGTGATCTTGTTGCTGGACCAAGTCTGGCCATCAGGA
>JBILPY010000595.1:0-3284 GCA_044373575.1 Prosthecobacter sp.
AAACACCCCCAGAGGAGTGGCGGCGAGTGGTGGAGATCAATCTGAATGGTCCCTTCCTCTGCTGTCGTGGCGTGGTGCCGCAGATGCTGAAGAACGGCTATGGGCGCATCGTGAACATCGCCTCCATCGCGGGGAAGGAAGGCAATCCGAATGCCGCGCATTACAGCGCCTCGAAGGCTGGCGTCATCGGTTTAACGAAGTCTCTGGGCAAGGAACTCGCCACCTCAAACATCCTCGTGAACTGTATCACTCCGGCGGTGATCGAGACGGACATCCTGAAGCAGCTCACGCAACAGCACGTGGACTACATGCTCTCGAAGATCCCGATGAACCGCTTCGGTCAGAAGCACGAGGCGGCGGCGCTGGTGGCCTGGCTGTGCTCGGAGGATTGCTCCTTCAGCACGGGCTCGGTCTTTGATCTCTCCGGCGGTCGCGCGACTTACTGAGATCGGAAAAAGTCCACTTCCCATCCACGAGCGAGATGGATAGAGTCGCGTCATGCTCAGACGCTCCCTGTTCCCAATCATCGCGGCCATACCGTTGATGATGCAGGCGGCGCTGGCGGGGCGGCGGCTGGGGATGGTGATCCATTCTTTCTCCAGCCGATGGCGCGGGCGCTACTCCAGCGTGAAGTTCCCGCCATTTCACGATGTGCTGGATGCGATGGATTACCTCCGTGGTGTGGGGGGGCATAGCTTGCAGATCGACGTGGATGGCTGGGACATGGAGCTGGCGAATCGTGCGCGAGCCACCAGTGAATCCTACGACATGCGGCTGGAGGGTATCGTGCGGCTGCCGCAGGGGCAGGGGGATGTGGAGCGCTTCACGCGTGACCTGCGGTTGGGGAAAGAAGCAGGCATGACTCTCTTCCGTGTGGCTGCTGGAGGCCGGAGATATGAGAGCTTTACCACGCGTGCTGACTTTGAAGCCTGGAAGGCAGGGGCGCAGCGGTCGCTGGAACTCGCGGAGCCGCTGGCGGCCAAGGTCGGCGTGAAGCTCGCCGTGGAGAATCACAAGGACTTCGAGACGGATGAACTCGTGGAGTTGATGCAAAAGATGTCGAGTGAGCAGATCGGTGTGTGTCTGGATACCGGGAACAATCTGGCGCTGCTGGAAGATCCGCTCGTAGTGGTTCAGAAGCTCGCGCCCTACACGCTGACGGTGCATCTGAAGGACATGGCCGTGCGGTTGGCGGAGGATGGCTTTCACATGGCGGAGGTGCCGCTGGGCATGGGGATGCTCGATCTGACGGAGATGATCCGTGTCATCAGCAGCAAGGAACCAAGGGCTGAGTTTCATCTCGAAATGATCACTCGGGATGCGCTACTCATCCCCTGCCTGAGGGAAGATTATTGGGCTACCTTTTCTCAAAAGTCCGGTCGGGATCTAGCGCAAACGCTGGCGCTTGTGAAGGCCCGTGCTGCGACATCTCCTTTGCCCAAAGTCGCCGACCTTTCGATGGAGGCGAAGCTTGCCCTGGAGGAAAGGAATGTGCTGGACTCGATCCTCGCGGCAGGTGAGAAACTAGGCTTCAGCCGACTCTGGATGAAGGCTCCCCAAGAGATGGGGGGAAAGTAGATCGAGACAAACGTTGGGCTGCATGAATCTCCGATGCGGCAAAAATGATCAGCAAGCTGTCAGGCAAGGTATTCAGCCTGAGTTTTTTGCCTCGGCAAATTTCAAAGAGACCTTCAGATAGACTGAAGCTGCCAGAGTTCAGCACATCGTTTCCCGCCACACGGCAGGGTGATGGAAGGCTGTGAGAGTGCTTCCATAGTCGCCAGCTGCTCCAGCCAGGGTCTGCATTGACATGTTATTTCGGTAGCCAATGGCTGGGTAGAGCCATTCTTCATCGCCAATATGAAGTTTCGGAATCAATGCGGTTCCCAGGTGTTCGATTTTCCAACTGAGAAGCATAGGCTCCTCGTCGGTAAATTTTGAGAAAAACAACTCATGATCTGGGATGATGCCGAGCAGGCCGTTGTCGTTGAGCAAATCCCAAACCTCTCCTGTTGCAATGTCGAGGTGAATAGCGAATCCAGCGCTATATGATCTGCCATCGGCTGATTTGTGGCGTGATACTAAGCCGAACATGATCTGATGTGGGGCCACATCTGGAATAATATCCACTTGGAAGCCAAAGTGCAGGGGGTGAGTAGGCACTTCCACAGCTCCGAAACTGACCAAATCGAATCTGGCGAATGCCATCTCTGGGCTGACAAGGCTGGTGGGCTGGTGCATGGTAAGTGTTGGAAATTACCAAAACTTCCAGCAATTCATTGTTTAAATCAAATAAATTATGGAAAATTAACAATTGGGTGAGCCGAGCGCACACAAAATCACAACAGTTGTATTTATTTGAGTAGCCAAGCCAGAACGGGCAAGTCGGCAGGAGCGAGATCGAATTGATGGAGATTTTTGATACTCAGCCAAGCAAGTTTGGCGTGCTCAAGTGCAGAAGGTTCGAGGCTCTCATCTCGGAGCCGACAGCGGAACGGATAAAGAAGAATATTTCCCCATTCATAAGTGTGTGACACGCATGGGCCCACCTCATGAATTATAACAGAACACCCAAGTTCTTCGTGAAGTTCGCGATGAAGGGCATCGGTAGGGGATTCACCGGGTTCAATTTTACCTCCAGGGAATTCCCAGTAGCCCGCGAGTCGCTTGCCCGCGGGACGTTGTGCAAGCAAAAGCAGATTATTCCGCTCAATAATGGCACAGACGACGTGGGTGGTGGGTCCTTCTAGAGGAATGCTAGACATGACGCAGGTCGAGAGGCATCTACATCAGCGACATGTCAGCAAGTTAGGGTCATGGACGATTCACTCGATTCCCTGCAGGGTCGATTACTTTAACGGTCACGAACATGATCATGTTCTTCATGCGGCGCTGCTTCACCTTGCTTTGGAATAGTTTGCCGACGACAGGCAAACTGCCGATCACCGGCACCCGGTCATCAATCATGGTGGAACTGTCGGTGATGAGTCCGCCAAGCACGACGGTGGCACCGTCATAGACCTTTACTGCCGTGTTGATCTTCTTTGTGGAGAAGATGGGCTGAAGAATGGTGTTCGGGGTCAGGGCAATCGATGAAGAGGTAAGTGAACCGTCGGCGTTGGTTGATTGCTGAACGCTGTTAATAGGGCTGCCATAATTGACAAAACCGATGAATTCCGTGAACTCAGGAGTGATCGTCAAATCGATCGAGCGCGCGTCTTCAGAAATCACTGGCTCCACATCCAAGATCATTCCTATGCGGCGTGTCTCGAAGGCAGTTGGAG
>JBILPY010000366.1:0-4835 GCA_044373575.1 Prosthecobacter sp.
TTGGTCTCCAGGTTCTTGACCGCGGGTGGCTGAAAAACAACCAGATTGAAGCCTGCCGAGTTGCCATCACACGCTTCCTCAAGCGTAAAGGCAAAGTCTTCATCCGCGTCTTCCCTCACAAGCCCGTCACTGCTCGTCCACCCGAAACTCGAATGGGTAAAGGTAAAGGCTCCCCGGAATTCTGGGTCGCTGTTATCCTTCCTGGGCACGTGCTCTACGAAATTTCCGGCGTCAACGAAGCCACAGCTCGTGAAGCCTGCCGTCTCGCCGCGAACAAGCTGGGTTTCCGAACCCGCTTTATTACCCGCGCCATCTCCCATTAATCTCCCCCTGAACGACCCCAATGAAGATCAAAGAACTACGTGAGATGTCCGTGGAAGAACTTGGCGCTCGCAAGCGCGAACTTCGACAGGAAATGCTGAATCTGCGTGTGCAGCAGCAGATTGGGCAACTCGAAAACCCTTCCCGCATCCGCACCCTTCGTCGTGAAGTGGCTCGTATAGAGACACTCATCACCCAGCGCACTAGTGCTGTCGCCGCCAAGGCCGCCTGATTTCCTTTTAACGCAACCCTTTGAATTGACCGAAGCATCATGAGCGAAACAGCAACAGTGACACCACCCAAAGCCCCCGTGCAAAAAACACGCGTCGGCATGGTGGTCTCAGACAAAATGAACAAGACGATTGTCGTCGAAGTCGAGCGCCGCGTGCCTCACGCCAAGTTCAAAAAGATCGTGCGCAAGACCTCCAAATTTTACGCCCACGACGAAAACGGCCAAGCCAAGGAAGGTGACAAAGTGCTCATCGCCGAGACCCGCCCGCTCAGCAAACTTAAGCGTTGGAATCTCGTCGAAGTGCTCAAGCACTAATCGCCGCCCGCCTCTCGCAAGCCCACTAAACCCAATCATTCGAGGAGAATACCACAATGCTTCAGATGGAATCTTCAATCCCGGTCGCTGACAACACCGGTGCCCGCATGGCCGAAATGATCGGCGTGCTCGGCAAGAAAAACAGTCGCTTCGCCTACATCGGCGACATCATCACCGCCCACGTCCGCGAGTCCACGCCGACTGCCAGCGTGAAGAAAGGTGAAGTTGTTCGAGCCGTCGTGGTCCGCACCGCGCACCCAATACGTCGTAATGATGGTTCGATCCTTCGTTTCGACAAGAACGCCATCGTTATCATTGATAAGGACAACAACCCCAAGGGAACCCGCATCTTCGGCCCCGTCGCTCGTGAACTGCGCGACAAGAACTTCATGAAGATCGTCTCCCTCGCCCCTGAAGTTCTGTAAGCCATGAATCGCACTAAGACCCACGTCAAAAAAGGCGACACAGTCGTCGTCATCGCCGGAGCCCACAAAGGAGCCCAAGGCACCATCAAAGAAGTTCAGACCACGAAGAATCGTGTTCTCATCGACGGTGTTCGCATGATCAAGAAAGCGGTGAAGCCCTCCCAGGCTAACCCAAACGGTGGCTTCCTCGAAAAAGAAGGCCCCATCCATATTTCCAACGTCAAACTTGCCGAAACCGTAAAGAAAGCGGTTCCTGCAAAGAAGAAGGTTGCGAAGAAGTAAATGACCCCCTAATTGCCGCCCCCTCTGAATCCCTGCGCGCCCACAAGGCGTAGCCCGCGGAGACAAGGCAGCACAGCCAAACTGAAAAATGATCCCAGCCCTCCAAACTCTTTACAAAGAGAAACTTCGTACCTCGCTCAAAGAACAGCTTTGCGTTGCTAACATCCATCAGGTTCCGAAGCTTGATAAAATCGTCATCAACTGCTCCGTCGGCTCCCAGGGTGAGCGCAAGCAGGCGATTGAAGATGCTGTGAATGAAGTCCAGCTCATCACCGGCCAGAAGCCTATCATCACCAAGTCGAAGAAGGCCATCGCTAACTTCAAACTCCGTGTCGGTGAAAACGTCGGCGTTAAAGTGACCCTCCGTGGCACAAAAATGTACGATTTCCTGATGCGCCTAGTCCGCACCGCCTTGCCGCGTGTTCGTGACTTCCGTGGCGTTGCTCCCCGTTCGTTTGATGGACGCGGTAACTACACACTTGGTATCACTGATCAGTCTATCTTCCCCGAGATCGAGCTTGATAAAATCAAGCGCACGCTCGGTTTTGACATCACTTTCGTGACTTCAAGCAACAACGACGATCATGCCCGTGAACTCCTCCGTGCGCTCGGCATGCCCTTCCGTGGCAAGATCAGCCAGCAGCAGAAAAAGGGCGAGGGCGATTCTGAAGCCGCCGCTGCTTAACCTGAACCTGAACTTAAACGTCCGACTCCACTGAGCCATGACTGACCCGATTTCCGATTATCTCACCCGCATCCGTAACGCTGCCGCCGCAGGCCAGCAGGAAGTCTTCGTACCCTTCTCCAAAGTGAAGAACGAGATTTCTCGCATCCTTCAGGAAGAAGGTTACCTGTGGAGCTATGAAGTGGACACCACCGCTGCTCGTCCCCGTTTGAAGCTCAAACTCAAGTATCAGGACAAGCTTCCCGTCGTGCGCCACATCAGCCGCGTTAGCAAGCCTGGTCTGCGCAAATACGTGGGTTCTGACGAGATCCCACGCGTCCTCGGCGGACTCGGCATCTCCATCCTTTCCACCTCCCGCGGTCTCATGACCGGCACCCGTGCCAAGAAGGCAAAGGTCGGCGGCGAACTGCTCGCCAAGGTCTGGTAACCCCCCAACACGAGAGGAACCTCACATCATGTCACGAGTCGGTAAACAACCCATCTCCATCCCGGACAAAGTCTCCGTCAAAATCGGTCCAGACCGCTCCGTCCACGTTGAAGGCCCAAAAGGGAAGCTCAACTGGAACCTACCTGAAGGCGTCACCGTCGTCTCCGAGGGCAACGAAGTTCTGGTCACACGTCTGAACGAAGACCGCAAAGTGCGTGCCATGCACGGCACCACCCAGCGCCTTATTGCCAACATGGTCCACGGCGTCAGCCAAGGCTATCGCAAGGATCTCGAAATTCACGGCGTCGGCTTCCGTGCCGCAGTCAAAGGCAACGTCATTGACCTCCAACTCGGCCAGAGCCATGACCGGCTTCATCCCATTCCTTCCGGTGTCAAAGTCACCGTTGCAGAAAACACCAAGATCGCCATCGAAGGCATCGACAAACAAGTCGTCGGCCAGCTCGCCGCCGACATCCGCGCCTACTACCCGCCAGAGCCTTACAAAGCCAAGGGCGTCCGTTATGTCGGCGAAGTGATCCGCCGCAAGGCAGGCAAGAGCGTGAAGTAACCCCAGACGAGCACCACGAACATGGCTTTAGATCGCAAACTCATCCGCTCGCGTGTCCACGCGCGCATCCGTCAGAAAGTAAAAGGCACCGCCGCCCGTCCGCGCCTTGCCGTTTACTTCTCCAACACCAACGTTTATGCCCAGCTCATCGACGACGAGGCAGGCAAGACCATCGTTTCCGCCTCCACGAAAGAAAAAGGCTTCGGCGACGGCAAAGCAAACATCGCCAGCGCTACCAAGGTCGGTCACACCGTCGCGGAACGCGCCATTGCTGCCAAAGTCGAAGAAGTTGTCTTTGACCGCGGTGGTTTCATCTACCACGGCAAAGTCAAAGCACTCGCCGACGCCGCCCGTGAAAAGGGTCTGAAGTTCTAACCCCCCACCACACCCATTATGGCAGAAGAAAACCGCAACTCTGATGGCGATTCCGTCGAAAAGGTCGTCCACATCAACCGATGCGCCAAGGTCGTGAAAGGTGGACGTCGTTTCAGCTTCTCCGCTCTCGTCGTCTCTGGTGACCGAAATGGCCGCGTAGGCTGGGGCTTTGGTAAGGCGAACGAAGTCGCCGACGCCATCAAAAAAGCTACTGAGTCCTCCCGTAAAAAGATGAACGTCGTTCATCTCAACAACAACACCATCCCGCACGAAGTCATCGGCGAGCATGGTGGTGGTCACATCATGCTCAAGCCTGCCTCTCCTGGTACTGGTATCATTGCTGGTGGTGGAGCGCGTGCTGTGCTTGAAGCTGCTGGCGTCAAAGACGTTATCGGCAAATCTTTCGGTTCCAGCAATCACGCCAACGTGGTGAAGGCCACCCTCGCCGCCCTCGCCGCCCTCCGTCCGAGGGATCAAATCCTTCGTGCCCGTGGCAAGGAAATCAAAGAGCGCAAAGCCCTCTAAGATTTCCCATTTCAAATCCCCAAATTTAGATTCCCATGCGTCTTCACGATTCCCAACCCCGCCCCGGTGCAGTTAAACGCAAAAAGCGTATTGGCTGCGGTGAAAGCTCCGGCCACGGCAAGACCTCTTGTAAAGGCCACAAAGGCCAGATGGCCCGCTCCGGGCGTGGTATTCGCCCTGGCTTCGAAGGCGGTCAGATGCCTCTTTTCCGTCGTCTTCCCAAAAAAGGCTTCTCCAACGTCCAGTTCCGCGATGTCTACGAAACCGTCAATGTTGGCGATCTCAATGCCTTCGACGATGGTGCCATCATCAACGAAGCCGCTCTTCGTGAAAAAGGCCTCGTCAATCGCAATTGCGATGCCATCAAGATCCTCGGTTCTGGCGATCTGAGCCGCAAGCTCACCGTCGAGATCAAGAGCCTGAGCGCCTCCGCCCGCGAGAAGATCGAGAAAGCTGGCGGCTCAATCGCTGCCTGATCCCCCGAATCCCAACCTTTGAGCGGGCCGGTCCCTGCCAACTTCATCGTTGGTCATGAGGCCAGGCCCGTTTTTCTTTATCCCGATACGCTTTTTCCGACTTCCCCACCATGATTTCCGCCTTCGCCGACAGTTTCAAAATTCCGGACCTGCGCTCCCGTATTCTTTTCACGCTGGCGATGATCGTCATCGTCCGTATCGGCA
>JBILPY010000039.1:0-15783 GCA_044373575.1 Prosthecobacter sp.
TGCACGACGCTTCGTGATCCTTTGCGACACCCGGGAGACTCCGGCACGGCGATTGGAGATCCTTTGCGACACCTCGGAGACGGCGGCAGGAAAGAAACGATGACGGCGCATGCCTCGGCAGGCTCGGGTGAGGCCAAAGGGAAGCGTTTGGCGGTTACGGGAGGTGGGAGTGTGGCAGGATGCAATCGGTTGGGAGCAGTCGGAGACGCCTCTGGACTGTCGCGCTTCGTTTTCTGCCATGACGGAGCTGACAGGCTGCGGCGACGAAAAATGGGGCTTGGCAGCGGAGGTGGCGTCATGGTAAAACGCCTTCCATGCCGAAGCGCAGCCGACCTCCTTCCCGCGTGACCGATCCCGCCGCAGCACGCCGTGACGTGGTGTTTGCCGCACTGGCGGATCCGCTGCGCCGCCGGTTGCTGGAGCAGCTCGCCGATGGAAAGCCACGCACGGCCACCACCTGCGCCAGGCATCTGGGAAAACGCCTGCAAGCCACCATCAAGCACCTCGTCCACCTCCGCGATGCCGCCCTCGTCGAGATGAGCCCCGACCCCGCCGATTCCCGCCGCCAGCTCTACACCCTCAGCCCCCAAGTCCAAGTCCGCCGAAGTGACGCTGGAGCCGCCGAGATGGATTTCGTCTGCTGCGTTTTGCGTCTGCCGGGTCCGGCGGTCACCGGCACATGAAAATCGGACGCCGAGGGCAGGAGCCAGAGGTGGTTTGGGTAAAAAGATTCGGGGTAGAAACATATTCCCAAGCCTTTGAAGCCCCAATTTTTCCACCTGAAATCTTTCTGCCAAATCAAGCCCTCGAAGCCATGATTGACCACGTCACTTTCCGAGTAAGAACGCCAGCAGGTCACCCATCTGCTCCTTCGTGATGGCTGCTTCGAGGCCATCCGGCATGAGCGTGCGATCCAGGCTCTTCATGTCTTTGATGGCGCTGCGGGAGATGGTTTCCTTAGCGCCGCCCATCATCGCCAGCACGACGGTGTCGGGCGTTTCGCTTTGGATGAGGCCGCTGAGGGTACGTCCGTCTTTCGTCTCGACGGTGTAGGCGCTCCAGCGGGCCTCGAACATGCGGTTGGGGTCCAAAATGTCGCTGAGGAGGGCTTCGGGGGGCTTCACCTTCACGTCGGAGAGAGGTGGGCCGACATCGACGCCGAGCTGGCCGTGCTTGTGGCAGGTGATGCAGATGGTGGAGAAGATTTGCTGGCCGCGTTTGGCGTCGCCGGGCTTTTTGGCAGCGTCGAGGTAGCTGGTGACGACTTTGGCGCGGTCGCTGTTGGCCTCGCCGAAGAGCTTTTTCGCGAGTTCGGCCATCTCGCCTTTGCCGCGCTGGTAGCTCCAGCGTTTTTCGACATCGACCCACGCAGGCGGGAACTCGCCTTTTTCCATGCGCTTGAAGAGTTCGAGCGCGGTGGTGGCGTTGGCGGTGAGGATGGTCACGAGGTCGCGTTTCAAGGCGGGACCAGCTTTGGGCAGCAGGTCGTAAATGAGCGGCGAGGTGCTAGTGGCGGCGTATTTCTTCAGCAAGGCCACGGCGGCGGTGGTGAGTTCGGTGGGCTGGTTGCTGGTGAGCAGGGTTTTCATCACGGGCTCGACGGAGGCCCATTTCCGCGAGGCCAGCAGCGGCAGCACGGCGAGGCGCTGATCGAGCGGGGCTTTCGAGTCGGCGACGATATCGTCGATCTTGGATTGCAGGGCGGCGATCTCTTGGGCGGCGGCTTCGTGGCCTTTAGGGAGCTTGGCGAGGCCTTGAAGCAAGGCGGGCTTCCACCAGAGGAGTTCGCCGGGTTGTTTTTGAAGAAGCGTGAGCAGCGCTTTCACATCATCGGCTTCGGCATCGGCGAGAGAGCCTGCGGCGAAGGTGCGGACGGTGG
Source organism: Prosthecobacter sp. (assembly GCA_044373575.1). Lineage (GTDB taxonomy): Bacteria > Verrucomicrobiota > Verrucomicrobiia > Verrucomicrobiales > Verrucomicrobiaceae > Prosthecobacter. Next base: position 1,880 of record JBILPY010000039.1, read on the forward strand.
TGCTTCGGGTTTCGGAGAAGGTGGTGAAGAAGCTGTCGCCGAGATGGCTGAGCACGCGGCCCATTTGTTTGCTGGAGGCGCTGGCGACCATCTTGGCCATCCAGGCATCATCAGCGTGCTTCGTGAGGATGGCGGCAAGTTCCTTCACATCGGCGATCGTTGGAACTTTGAGGAAGAGGGCACGCTCTGCGTGATGAGCGGGCATTTTGCCCCAACCGACTTCAGGAATGGCGTGGTATTGGCCCGGCGTCTTGGTGGCGAGTTGTTTCGTGCCCTTCGGAACGACACGCCAGATGCGGCCATGGTTTTCGCCTTGGCGCATGTCGTGGGTTTTGACGAATTCTTCGGGGAAGAAGCGGGCGTGGTCGATCCAGCGGCGGTAGATGTCGCAGATGTAGATGGCACCGTCGGGGCCGGTGGTGAAGTTCACGGGGCGGCTCCATTCGTCGCTGCTGCGGAAGAACTCGGTGCGGTCGCCAACACGCGTGGCTTTGAGCGAGGCGCCATTCGGCTCGATTTTGTAGCGGGTGACGAGCTGGCCGGTGGGATCGGGCACGAAGACGTTGTTTTTGAGCTCGGGCATCAAGTGGCCGCGATAGACGCCGAGGCCGCTGCAGGCGGTGTTCGTGCCAGCGTGCGCATCGGCGGTGGTGTGGGTGATTTGCAGCGGATAGACGCGGGTCTCCGCGCCGGGCGTGGCGATGTCTTCATGCACCTGCGTGATGCCAGCATTCGGATTCCGCAGCATGGCCTCGTAGGGCATGACGGTGAACATGAGCGGGTTGCGGTTCGAGCAGTAGAAATGATGGCCGTAGTCGTCGAATGCGCCGCCGTATTGGCCTTTGCCGCCGGTGGGGGTGATCTCGCCGGTCTTGGGGTTCCATTTGAAGTTCGAGCCGGGGATGCCGATGACCTTGGTCGGTGCATCGGCGGGGTAGATCTCGCGAGCATCGAGGCCGTTGTTGAAATGCACGCAGCCATCCGGCCCCCAACGCGGGGCGCTGACCTGGAGCTGGCTGTGCTTCGGATTGAAACCGCGGATGAGGGGCTTGATGAGGTCGGCCTTGTTGTCGCCGTCGGTGTCTTTGAGAAAGAGGATCTGGCTGCGCGTGGTGGCGATGAGGCCGCCGTCGTGAGGCAGAAGGCCCTGCACGTTGTCCATGTGGTCGGCAAAGGTCACGGCCTTGTCCATGCGGCCGTCGCCGTTCTCGTCGGTGAGGAGCTGGATGCGGGAAAGCCAGGGATCGCCGGGATTCGGCGGGCCGAGCGGGTAGTCGCGCATGTCGGCGACGAACATCCGGCCTTTGTCATCCCATGTGGTCTCGACGGGATCGAGCACGAGCGGTTCGGCGGCGACGAGTTGCACTTCGTAATCGCCGTCGAGCTGGATGCGCTTCATGCTTTCTTCGGGAGAAAGGGCTTCGCTTTGACCATCGCGCACCGCGCCGATGTCGCTGCCGCCGCTGGCCTGAATGGCGGACCATTTCTCTTTGAACTCGCCGAGCGGATACAACTCGTAGCGACGCACGATCATCTCCGCGCCCTCGGTCTGAAGGAGGATTTTGCCTTCGCTCGGTTTGCAATCGAAGGCCTCATTGATGAGCGCTCCGTTGACGAAGTATTGCAGCGTGTCGCCCTTGGCGATGACTTCGAGGCGGTTCCACTCGCCGCTGGGGCTTTCGACATCGTTTTTGCCGCGGAAGCCCACGGTGTCGCTCCAGTCTTCGTCGCGACCTTTCCAATTGATGCGGCCTTTGGTCACGGTCTGGCGCGGAGAGCCTGCTTTCCAGATTTTTTCCTTGTCGCGATCGAGCGCGAATTCAGCGGTGAGCGAAGTCGTGAGCTCCGTGCCGTCCGCCAGCTTCGGTGAGAGCACGAGGATGTCGCCCACACCGCCTTCGATGATCTGCGCCTCGATGCTGGCCATCCAGGTGTCGCTGTAGGCTCCGTGCGGGCCGTAGGCGTGGAGGAGGATGCCGTTGTCCTTCGCTTTCTTTTCGCGAGCACCCCAGGTCTTCGTGCCCCATTTGAATTCGATGACGAGATGGTAGTCGCGGAAGTTTTCCTTGGTGGCGACGTAGCCGTAACCGCGACCGCTGATGTTGAAGGTGCCGTCCTTGGCAAAGGTCCAGATGTCTTTGGCATCGTCGTGGAAGTCCATCTTCGGATTCACGTGATGCTCGACTGCGCCGGATTTGATGACCTCCAGAAGGTCCACTTTTTGAGTGACCGGCTGGGCCGTGAGGAAGGATGCGACGGATAGGACCGAGAGGACAAATGGAAGAGGGCGCATGAGACATGTACGCCGACGCGGCGACACTCTACTCCACGGAGAGTCTTGAATGCGCGTATTATTCTGCCCGTCGTGGCTCAGAGCATCTCGCGAATCTTTGCCGCGATGGCAGGGGCGAGTTTGGCGTGCTCGCTGGCGTCGAGGTGGATGCCATCGACGGCGCTGGTCTGCACGATGTCCTGGCTGTTCAGGTAGGCGCAGCCGAGAGCCGCAGCGAGGGCCTCGTAGTAACGCGGGAACTGCTGACTGCGAGCGATGCCGTTGGGGATCTTCGCGGCGAGGTCCGGCAAATGGGAGAGATCACCAATCTCCGGCGGGCAGACGAGGAGAAGCTTCGGCGGGCGGTTGTCAGGTCCGGCTGTGCTGCCGACGATCATACGCGCGAGGATGCACGCGCCGTTGGCGATCTCGCCAGGCGGGAGATTGTAGAGACTCTTCAGATCATTGGTGCCGAGCATCAAAACGACGATGTCGATGGGCTTGTGGCTTTCCAGGCAGGCGGGGAGGTAGTCCCTGCCATTGCGGCAGACATTGAGCGGATCATCATGCACGGTGGTGCGGCCATTTTGCCCTTCCTCGATGACGCGGAAGTCAGCTCCGAGCTGCTGCGCGAGCAAGCTGGTCCAGCGCACGCCCAGCGGATGCCGACGGGGGAAAGGCGCGTTGATGAAGGCGGGATCAAAGCCCCAGGTGTTGGAGTCGCCGAAGCAGAGGATGGTGGTCATGAGCGGAAATCTGAAAGCAGAGAGCTGGGGGTAAATCAACCGTGGTTCATTTCTTCTGCGGAGCCGCCTTCTTCTTCGCGTCATCCATCTGCTTTTCCAACGTCTCGGTTTTCTTTTGGAGCTGCTGGATCTGATCCCAGAGGTTCTTGAGTTCGGCGGGACTGGTGAGGGTGGCTTGCAGGGTCTGCACGGACTTGGCTGCGGCTTCGCGGACGGGATCGTGGAAGGGGCTGACACTCGGCGCGGCGAGCGGTTCCAGCACGGCGAGCGAGCGGGGATCACGCAATGCGCCGAGGGACTTCGCTGCGGCAGTGCGCAGGGCTTCACGCGGGTTCGTGAGCTGCTGAACCAGGAAGGTGCGGACATCATCACTCGCAGGCTGGGCTTCCCTCTGCCGGGCGAGGAAGGCGAGCGACTCCAAAGCGGCGGCGTAGTCGCGCGTGCGGAAGTCGAGCGGTGTCTCGCGCAGTCGTTTCAGGACGGCGGGCACGGCGCTGGCATCGTCCTGCGCGCGCAAAGCCTGGATGGCGGCAGTGGCGACAGCGTTGTTGAAGGACGTGGAGGTCAGCGCTTTCACCAGCTCAGCACTGATCGCGGCATCACCTGGACGCATGCCCCAGCTTTTGACGATGGCGGCGAGGATGAGCGGATTCTTTTCCTGACTGGCATGGGCTTGCAGCGCTTTTTGGCAGTCGGGATGCGGGATGCTGGCGAGTCCCTGCACGACGGCGAGGCGGACACGCGCGTCTTTTTGATCCGCGAGCAGGCTGATCAAAGCGGCACGCGCTGCTGGGGCGGCGATCTTCGAGAGCGCTTTGGCAGACTCTTCCTGGACGGCGTGAAAGGCGTCCGCGCGCACGAGTTTCGTGAGCTTGTCGATGCTGACCTGATCATCCCGCTTGCCGAGTTGGCGTACGGCAAGCAGTTGCCCGATGACATCGCTGGTGAGCTGTTCATCGAGCATCGGGCCTGGCGGGGTGAAGTCGATCTTCGCGAGCACGGTGTAGTCGGGATCGATCCTGGCGAGCGTGGGCTGCGCGGGCAGGGCGAAGTAAAAATCACCCGCCGCTTCATGCACATCCATGGTGAAGCGCAGCGGCTCCTTCTGGCCTTTGATCGTGAAGGCCACGGGCAGCGGCACGCGGAAGAGGCGTACCTGCTCCGTGAGCTTTTGCGTCTGGCGCACGCTGATCTTCGCCTGCTTCGTGGCAGTATCCCAGGCGTAGTCGATCTTCAGCTCGGGGAAACCGCCATGGTAGAGCCACTGGTCGAAGAATTGATCGAAGCTCAGCCCACTGACCTCTTCGATAACATCATGCAGGTCGTCCGTGCCGACGATGCCGTTGCGATGCCGCTCCAGGTAGGTGCGGATGGCTTTGCGATAAAGATCCGCGCCGAGCTGGCTGCGCAGCATGTGGAGAATCCACGCTCCCTTCGGATACACACGCGTGTCGAACTGCTGCATCGGGTCCTGGTAATCACGCCAGACGGTGGGGCGAGCGTCATTCGCACCGAAGACAGACTCCGCCTCCTCCCACAGCGATAACTTCATGGCATCGAGCCCGAGTTTTTCCTGCTCATAAAGGATCGTGTAGTAGCTGGCAAAACCTTCGTTCAGCCAGAGGTGCGACCAATCGCGGCAGGTGACGAGATCGCCGAACCACTGATGCGCGGTTTCATGGGCATCGAGCCAACGCAGTGAGCGGAGATTCTCCACGCTCGTATCAAAGAGCATGTCCGATGCCTCAAAGGTGCAGCTCGTGTTCTCCATGCCACCGGCGAGAAAGTCGTGGCAATAGACCTGGAAATACTTGTCCCACGCGAAGGGCACTCCCGTCTCGCGATTGTAGAACTCGATGATCTTCCGCGTGTCCTGGAAGGCGAGTTCAGCCATGTGCTTCTGCGAAGGCGGCACGAGCATCGCCAGCGGCAACTCGCCGACTTTGTCCTCCAGCTTTTGGAAGTAACCGGCGGCCAGCGCGATGAGGTAATTCACATGCGGCTTGTCCTGTTTCCAATGCCATGCCGTCAGCGCCCCGGCAGGTTGTTTGGAAACCAGCGCGCCATTCGACACCACCTCCATATCTGCGGGCACATGGCAGATAATCTCGCTGGTGAAGCGCTCGTTCGGGTAATCATAGCACGGGAACCAAAAGCGATGCAGATCCGCCTCGCCCTGTGTCCAGAGCTGCGTGTCGCCCGGCTTGTAGCCCATCTCCGGCGTGCGAAAATAGAGCCCGTGACGCGGCTCGACGCTGTAACGGATGCTCACGCTGACTTCAGCATCGGGCGCGATGGGTTTGGCAAAGACGAGCGTCAGCTTCTCCTCGCTCACGATCTGATCCGCGAGCTGTGCGCCGGTGACGTCGATCTTCGCCAGAGTCAGCCCCACGGCATCGAGCTCCAGCTTTTCCAAAGGCAGGGCGATGGGGCGGAAGGTCATCGTCATCGTGCCCGCGACCGTGCGCTTCGTGAAGTCAGGCGTCACATCCAGCTTCACATGCTCGATGTCCACCCGCCGGTCGCGCGCATACTTGCGCCCCGCGACGAGCTTCAGCGGCTGCGGCAGCAGATGCTTCGCGCAATGCTCGCAGACATGGGAGTCGAGCGAGTCCGCGAGTGCAGTGGAGGCGAGCAGGGAGAGAAAAAGAAGGCGCTTCATCAGGCGCGCATCTTGTGACAGGCCCGCCCGGCGGATCAACCTTTGTTTGCCACCGCCCCCCAGGCCATGCGCAAACCTCCGAAGACGAAGAGCAGCGGGAACCAGATCGAGTAAAGCGCTGCGCGCGTGTCATGTTTCAGCACCGCAAAGTCAGGCTTCGCAGGATTTACAAAGCAGGTCGTCTCCGTGCCGACGGGGTAGGGCTCGATCTTCTTCCGCGCCACGTCCTCATGCTGGCTGGGGATGTCCACCCGCTTGATGCGCGTGCCAGTCATTGCCCTGCCCTCGAAGGTGTAGCTGTATTTGATCTGCGCTTTGAAGGCGTGATTCGAGTTCGGTGTCGGGCGCTCTTTTTCCAGACGAGAGGAGACGATTCGGCAGGGCGTTGGCGTCCATCGACGAGTCTCCTCAGCACGCTGCCAGGCCGTCCACAGCACCCAGGTGAAGAGCATCCCCGCAAGCGCGAGAGACAGGCCCAAGGCCACCAGCCAGAGGCGGCCTGCTTTGGCAGAGGAGCTATTGTCGTATATCATTCAGAGCGAAGCTTTGACTACGCTACGCGCGTGCTGCATACAAGGAAGTTACGTTTGCTCCAATGGCCCTCGCCTCCGAACTCCCGCTGCCCAACACGCGCCCTCCGCGCTGGCTCGTCAAGCCAGTGGCCGAAGGTGTGGACAGGCTGGCGGAGGAGACCGGACTGCCGCGTGTCCTTTGCGCACTGCTCGCCCAGCGCGGCATCACAGCGCCAGCACAGATTCGTGACTTTCTCGTGCCAAAGCTGGCCATGCTCGGTGATCCCACCGTGCTGCCTGAGATGGGCCCCGCCGTGGAGCGCATCCTCCAGGCGGTGGATCAGAAGCAGCGCGTGGCTCTCTACGGAGACTACGATGTCGATGGAGTCACCTCCATGTCCATCATGTGCCTCACGCTCCGTGCTTATGGAGTGCAGCCGCATCTCTTCCTGCCTTCCCGCATGGATGAGGGCTATGGCCTGAGTCTCGACGGCTTCGCGCGGTTGTTCGAAGAGTTTGGCAAACCCGACCTGCTGCTCGCCCTCGACTGCGGCACGACTTCGATCAAAGAACTTGCCTGGCTGCGCGAGCAGGGCGTCGATTGCGTGATCATTGATCACCACGAACTCGCTCCTCAGGGCCGCCCCGAGTGCATCGCGCTGGTGAATCCGAAACTCGGCAGCACCTACCACTACTTCTGCACTGCTGGACTCGTCTTCAAAGTCGCCCACGCGCTGCTGAAAGCACGTCGCCTGCCCGAATTTGATCTCAAAAGCATGCTCGACCTCGTGGCGCTCGGCACCGTGGCCGATCTCGTGCCGCTCGTGGATGAGAACCGCCTTCTCGTGCGTCGTGGACTCGAAGCCCTGGCACAGACCGAGCGCATCGGCATCCGTGCTTTGAAGGAGACTGCCGGTGTCGATAGCTTTATCCAGACCCATCACGTCAGCTTCCGCCTCGGGCCGCGTCTGAACGCTGCTGGCCGTCTCGACACCGCCTTTACCTCGCTGCAGTTGCTTCTGGCCGAGGATCCCCTCATCGCCGCAGAATACGCCGCCCTTCTAGAAAGTCACAACCGCGACCGCCAAGCCGTGGAACTGAACGTGTACATCGAAGCCGAACAAATGTTGATGGCCATGGGCGACCTCGACCAGCATCACGCCATCGTGCTCGGTTCGCGGAACTGGCACCCCGGCGTCGTCGGCATCGTCGCCTCCCGTCTCTCGCGTATCGCGAACCGGCCCACCATCCTCTTTTCCTTCGATGAAAACGGGATGGGCAAAGGCAGTGGACGCAGCATTCCTGGCTTCTCCCTCGTCGAAGCCATCGACATCTGCCGCGAGCACATTGTGCGCGGTGGTGGCCACGCCATGGCCGCCGGTGTTTCCGTCAGCGAAGACAAGCTCGACGTCTTCCGCATCGCCTTCTGCGAGGCCGCCCGCAATGCACTGACTGACGAAGCCCTCTCCGCCGTGCTCGAGATGGATGCCGAAATCCGCTTCTCCGACCTCACGCACGACTTCCTCCAGAACTTCCGTTTGATGGAGCCCTTTGGTCAGCAAAACAGCGAGCCCGTCTTCCTCTGCCGCCGCGTGACCCCACGCCTCCCAGGCCGCACGATGAAGGACAAGCACCTGCGCATCATGCTCACTCAGGACGGCGTCAGCATGGAGGCTCGCTGGTTCAACGCCCCGCTGCAAAACCTCCCCAAAGCGCCCTGGGACATCGCCATGCGCGTGCAAAGAAACGTCTGGCGCGGAGACGAGCAGTGGCAGCTCACGCTCGATGCCGTGCGCAGCTCGGAATAGCCGGAAGCCATGCTTCAGTTCGTCGTCACCGTCGAAGGATACCTTCTCCACGAAGGCGTGGCGGAATCAGCTGCGGAAAAGAAAATCCACGCAGCAACGCATTGTGGAGAGATCCTGCGACTCCTTGCCACTGACCTGCTCACCACTGAACTCGATTCGCCCTACCGCTGGCTGCGTGACCTCGCACAGCAGTTCTTCACGCGACTCTGCCAGACGAAGGACATCGCCAAAGTCCCCGCTCTTACCGATGAAGAATGCACCGCATTCATCGTCAGCGCGCCGCCTTTTGTCGGTTCTGAAAACCTCACTCAGGAACTTTTGCGGCAATGGTGGCTCGATCTCTCCACGCACATCGCCCAGATCGCCACGCAGGGCGTCGAGGCTTGGCTGCGCGAGGAATGCCCCGCGTGGCATGTCGTCGGGCGCGTGAGCTTTCATCTGGCGGAAAACAAGACGGACACGCAGCGGCCTTTTGCCTTCCTCGCCACCTTCACGGAGAAACTCAGCGCCACCGGCCAGCCGCAGCATCTGCCGCTGGCCCGGGCCTTGCAGCTCTACTCAGGGCAAAAGGATCAGACGGCACTCAATGCTTTGTTGGAGCCCGTGCGGCTCGCCGCCGAGAAATCAAAACTGCTGCGCGAGTGGCTGGAATCGAAGCGACTCTTCCAGCCGATGGCCATGTCACCGCAGGAGGCGTATCGCGTGCTGCGTGAGATCGCCGTTTTCCAGGAAAGTGGCATCATCATGAAACTGCCGGACTGGTGGCGCAGCGGCAAGACCACCCGACCTGCGGTGGCTGTCACCATTGATGCGCCGAAGAAGACCTCGCTTCATGCAGGCACGTTACTCAGCTTCAAAATCGAGCAAAGTCTCGATGGTGAACCGCTGACCGCCGCCGAATGGGAAAAGCTCCTCAGCGCCGACACCGGACTCGTCTCGCTGCGCGGCAAATGGGTCGAGGTCGATGGCGCGCAGCTCCAGCAAGTGATGTCGCACTGGCAACGTGTGCAGCACGCCACCGGCGAGGGCGGCATCGGCTTCCTTGATGGCATGAGGCTCCTCGCTGGTTTTGGCGAAGCCAGAACCGCTGCCGACGCCGAGGAACTCGAACGCGTGCATGACTGGAGCGATGTCATCGCGGGCAAGCAACTCGCCGAAGTGCTCGATCAGCTACGCGATCCCGCCGAACTCGCACCGCCGCCTAATCTCCGTGCCACGCTCCGCCCGTATCAGCGCAAAGGCTACGCCTGGCTGCACTTCATGACGCACCTCGGTCTCGGTGCCTGCCTCGCCGACGACATGGGCCTTGGCAAAACGATCCAGGTCATCGCACTGCTGCTCGCTCGCCAACGCGAAAGCCAATCCCCTGCCCTGCTTATCGTCCCTGCCTCCCTAGTTGGAAACTGGAAGGCCGAGGTCGCCAAGTTCGCACCCGACCTGCGTCTCTTCATCGCGCATCCTTCACAAGCCTCACGCGAGAAGCTCGATCTCGCCGTGAAACATCCCGCCGAAGCTCTTCGCGGCTACGACGTGATGCTCACCACCTACCAGTTCCTCCAGAGGACTGAGTGTTGGCAAACACATCCATGGAGCCTCGTCATTCTCGATGAAGCACAGGCCATCAAGAACCCCAGCAGCTCCAGCACAAAGGCCGTGAAACGCCTGCAAGCTCCCACACGCATCGCTTTGACCGGAACGCCTGTGGAGAACCGACCCGGCGATCTATGGAGCCTCTTCGACTTCCTCAATCCCGGCCTGCTCGGTGCCTCCGGTGCCTTTGCCGATGCCGTGAAGCGCTGCGCCAAAGCCAGCGAAGGCTTCGCGCCACTGCGCCGCCTGGTAAAACCCTACATCCTGCGCCGCATGAAAACGGACCGCAGCATCATCACCGATCTACCCGACAAGATCGAACTCAAAGCCTTCTGCGGCTTAACCAAACGTCAGGCCACGATCTACGCGAAGCTCGTCGATCAACTCGCGAAGATGCTGAACGACAAGGAGATGGAGCCCATCAAGCGACAGGGCCTCGTGCTCGGCTTCCTGCTCAAGTTTAAACAAGTCTGCAACCACCCCAGCCACTGGAACGGCGACGGCACCTGGGCTCCGGCGGATAGCGGTAAGTTCGCCCGCCTCGCCGAGATCTGCACTGAACTCGCCGAGAAACGCGAACGCGCCCTCATCTTCACCCAGTTCGCCGAGACCTGCGATCCCCTCGCCCGCTTTCTCGCCACCGTTTTTGGTCGCGACGGCCTCATCCTGCATGGCGGCACGAGCGTGAAGAAGCGCCCCGAACTTGTCGAAGCCTTCCAGCAGCCTGGCGGTCCGCCCTTCATGGTCATCAGCGTCAAAGCCGGCGGCACCGGCCTCAACCTCACCGCCGCCAGCCACGTCATTCACTTCGACCGCTGGTGGAATCCCGCCGTGGAAAACCAGGCCACCGACCGCGCCTTCCGCATCGGCCAAAAGAAAAACGTCATCGTCCACAAATTCGTCTGCCAAGGCACCATCGAGCAACGCATCGACGCCCTGATCGAGGAAAAGATGGCCCTCGCCCAAGACCTCATCGGCGATGGCTCTGGAGCCGAAAAACTCCTCACCGACATGAGCAGCGAGGAGTTGCTCGACTTCGTGAAGCTGGATGTCAGTGCGGTGGAGTGAGTTTATCGCAGAAGTCGTTCATACCGCGCCCGATCCGCCTCACTGAAGCAGCAGAAGATCACGCTTTGAATGGAAGAGGGCGTCTGCATAAACGCGTTCACCGCCGCCACAGCGACCTCTGCTGCCTGATCCACCGGGAAGCGATACACGCCGGTCGAGATGCACGGGAAGGCGATGCTTCGCAGGCCGTTCTTCGCGGCCAGCTCCAGCGAGTTTCGATAGCACGACTGCAACAGCTCCGGCTCCCCGTTCCCGCCACCATGCCAGACAGGCCCCACAGTGTGGATGACATGCCGCGCTTTGAGTCGGTATCCTTTCGTGATCTTCGCCTCGCCGGTCCCGCAGCCGTTGAGCCTCATGCATTCCGCGACCAGCTCCTGCCCGGCGGCCCGATGAATCGCTCCGTCCACACCGCCACCGCCCATCAGCGACGCATTGGCTGCGTTCACGATAGCGTCCACGTCGAGCTGCGTGATGTCACCTTGGATGACTTGAATTTTGGAGGCCACGGTTTTGATAACTTAATTCACCCGCAGCATCACCATCGGCTCGGTCCACTTCCAGAACTTGGGAGCGAGGAGCTTGGGGTAGTTGTTAGGATCGGAGGCGAGCGAATTGTGAGGTCCGTCTTTGTCGGGGAGGATGCTGCCTTTCAGTTCGCCAGACTTGATGGCGGCGGTGACGGCTTCGTGGTTGATGGCCCAGAGAATGAAGACCTCATCCTTGGAGGGGAGGATCAGGTGCAGCGTGCCGTCGTCCTTTTTGGATGTGTCTTTGAGGATGGCAAAGTGGACCTTTTCGTCTGTCTTGGTGCCGGCCTCGCGCAGGCTGAGCGTGAAGATCTCAGGTTTCTTTTTGGCATCCTTCGGATTGGCTTCCTGGAGTTCAATCATGCCTTGCTCGGCATCACGGACCCGGAAGGTGAAGACCTCCTTCGGATCATCGGCGGGATGCCAGTTGCCTTCCCAGTCGGCGGCTTTGAGGCTCAAGGCAGAGGTGCCGAAGTTGTCAGGCACATAAGTTTCCGGGCAGGCGGTAAGCAGGACCGCAAAGGCGAGGCCGGTGGCGAGGCGGAGGAGGTTGGTTTTCATGGCGGTGTTGGCAGCCGGGACTCGACGCCACGCCTGCTGCGATGTAAACGCTGAATCATGTGGTGGTCCTACGAAGACGTCCGAGAACAAAAAGAGCGGCTGCAACGCGAGATCGCGAAGCGGAAGAAGCGCGGCGAGAAGTTCGAGCCGCTGGCAGCTCCGGCGGGACAAAAGAAGCTGTGCACCACTTTTTGGGGGCAGGCATGGAGCAAGAACCTCGAATCCTACCAGCAGTATGAGAGCCGCCTGCCACGCGGGCGCAGCTACCTGAGGCAGGGGAATGTTTACAATCTGGAGATCGAGCCTGGGAAGCTCCGCGCAGTGGTGGCAGGATCGGAACTCTACGACACTGGCATCTACATCCAGCCGCTGCCGAAGAAACAGTGGAAGCAAATCGTGGAAGCCGGAGCCGGGCAAGTCCGGTCGATGCTCGACCTGCTCGCAGGCAAACTCGGCGACGGCTTGATGCACATCCTCACCGATCCAAAGGATGGCCTTTTCCCAAAGCCGAAGGAGATCCGCTTCGACTGCTCTTGCCCGGACCATGCCGACATGTGCAAGCACGTGTCCGCCGTGCTCTACGGCGTGGGTGTGCTGCTCGATACGAAGCCCGAGCTGCTCTTCACCCTGCGCGGTGTGGACCAGGCGGAGCTGCTCTCGAACGCCAGCAGCGCGGCGATCACCGACCTCACGGCAGATTCAGGGGATCTGGCCGGGGCAGACCTCTCGGCGATCTTCGGCATCGATCTAACCACCGACGTGATTTCACCGGTGATCGAGGAGCCCGAGCCTGCGAAGAAGAAGGCCCGCAGGAAATGATCGCCTCTGGCCGGCGTTCTTTCCGGGCATGAAATCCAGCCTCTTCGTCCTTTTCACCTCCACGGCTCTTTTTGCTGCCGACGCTCCGAAGCCAAAGCCCAAACCCTCTTTCCAATACGAATCGGGCGCCATTCGCGTGAGCATCCCGAGCGCCGATGAGCCGCGCGTCGCGCAGTTCGGGCCTGAGTCCGTCCAAGCTGCTGCCAAGTATCTCGAAGACGGCGCCATTTCATGGGTGCGTGAAAAATCCTGCGTGAACTGCCACACCACCGGCCCCTACCTCAGTGAACGCCCTGCGCTGATCCCACAGCTCGGGAAGGCGAATGAAGAGATCGTGGCGGACTTCATCGACTTCGTGCCAAAAGAAGTAAAGCAGGTCGCGGAAACAGCGACGAAGAGCGGTCACAAGCACTACCCTGCCGCTTTTACCAGCGTGTGGCGCAGCCTCGGACTTGCGGAATGGGACAAGCACGTCACCGGCAAAACCTCCGAGGCCACCGAAAGGTCACTGCGAGATATGTTTGAGCGTCAGGCGGCCAGCGGAGCCTTCGTGAGCCATGGTGAGGTGGAGATTCCGCACATCACGACCGACTTCGAGCTCTCTCTGCAGGCCGCACGAGCCATCACTTCAGCACCGGGATGGGTCGCAGGACTCAAGGACGAAGCATTGCTCGCGAAGGTCGAAAAGCTCAAAGCCTGGCTGAAACAGCCTGTGCTCAAAAATGACTTCGATCGAGTCCTTTGGCTGCAACTGGCGCACTACCTTCCAGAACTCATGACGTCGGGCGATCTCGAAGCTGCGCTTGCCCTGCTCTCCTCAAAACAACACGCCGATGGTGGCTGGAGCACGCGGGACTTCTCCGCACTGAATGACTGGCACTTCGAGATCAGTGAGACCGTGGCCAGACTCATCACGACCCTTCCCGATGCCGCGAGGCCGGAAAGCGATGCCTACATGACCGCGCTCGCCATAGTGCTGATGCGGCAAAGCGGTGTGCCAGCAAAGGATAAGCGTCTTCAAAAAGCGGTGGCATGGCTGAAGAAGGAACAGCGTGTCTCGGGCCGCTGGTGGATGCACTCGCTCTACCGTGGGAACTACCACTACATCACCTACATCGCGACCTGTCAGGCACTGAAGGCACTGGCGCTATGCGATGAGTTGCCCGCGATGGGCGCGGAGTGATTGAGCATCTAATATCGCTGGCTACCCATTCAATCATGAAGCTTCAAATCAGCTTAACCCTGCTGCTCTTCACTGCCGTCAGCTTTGCTGGCGAGGCCAAGACGGTCCGAATCCTCACCATCGGCAACAGCTTCTCGGCGAACGCCACGAGAC
>JBILPY010000367.1:0-4816 GCA_044373575.1 Prosthecobacter sp.
GCCTGTCATGCGCCGAACGTGAAGCTCGTCGGCCCGCCGCTCACGGAGATCGCGCAAATCTACGCGGGTAATCCCGACGGCATCGTCGCGTGGGCCAAAGCGCCCGGCAAAAAGCGTCCCGAACTGCCGCAGATGCCGCCCTTTGCCCATCTCGGCGATGAGAGCCTCCGCAAGATCGCCGAGTTGATGCTGGAAAAGGGCGCGGCGGCGAAGTGAGTTGGTTCAACTAAGCCGCACCCACGCCAGCAGCCCGCACAGTGGTTTTTAGAAGTCAGTGAGGTGAAGGATATTTACATCGTGAAATTCTGGCGCAAGTAGATCAACGCTCATGAAATCCGCCACGCTCAAAGATCTGTCATGGGTGACCGTGCAGTTGTCTCTGCTGGCGGCGCTGTTGTTCATGCCTGTTTTCGGGCTGCTGACTTTTCTCGTGGCACTGCGCCCGCTGGGGTTGTTGGTTGGCTTCGCCGGACTGGTGCTGTCGGGCGTAGCGACCTGGCAATTGCAGGCGGGGCGCTCACTCACGCAATGCCTTCGCCCCGCGCGGGAGCCGCGCTGCTCACCGCCTTCATCCGCTTCTGCCCGCTTGTATGCACCGCTCGGCCTCAGCAATTGCGGCAAAGGTTACAAGGACGGTGGTTGCTGCGGCGGAGGGAAGTGCGGATGAACTTCGCAACCAAACTCATTCCCAACATGTCACGCTTCCTCTTCCTCATCCCCATCGCCATCGGAGCTGCCCTCGGCTCGGCGATGGGCCTGCTCTTCGGGCTGAGTGCAAAATGAACAAACCTCCGTCACCTCCCTGCGGACAAGATTCGGCAGATAATTCACAAATGTGAGCCACGAAAACACGCCGTCTCTAGTTTGCGAGAAGCGAAAGTCCTACAGAATCACTCCTCATAAATGCACACCCGCCCACATTCATCCACATTCCCGCCCTGCTGATAAAGCTGGGCCTTCTCCTCTGCTGGCCGATCCTGTTCGTCACCGCCCGTGCCGAGACGGTGACCTTTCCAGTCGGGACGCCCGTCACCTCCAGCAGCGGCACCTACACGGCCATCCGCGGTGACTACAAACTCTCGCGAGCGGCACCCCTCTCGATCAACACCTTTGTCGATGCCAATCGTCACGCGGGTGGCTTGTATGTGAGCGCGCCGAGCGCTGGCGTGAAAATCGAGCGAGTGGACGGCCAGCCATTCTCGATTGAGAACATGAGCGTCATGGAGCGCCCCGGGACGAGTCCACCGTTTACCCCTGTCAGTTTCTTGCTCTCGGGCTATCCGCCGGGCGTGGCGATTCCGATCAGCCGATCGTTCGTGGGCGATGGCAGCAGCCAGAACTACGACTACCACATGGTGAGGGCGAGTGAGCCGCGCTTTGGGAATGTGACGGAGGCCTACCTCCAGAGCACTTACACTTTCATTCTCGATGTCATCACGCTTGGCCCCGTGGTGGAAAACGCGACGCAACCCGCGCCTATTATCAATCTCGTCGCGGATGCGAGCCTCGAAGTGAGTCCCGGCGACCCGGGCGCTGTCCCCGTCACCGCAGGCGCGTGGACGTTTGCCGCCACCACGACGATTGTCCCGCCCGGCGGAACGCACAATGCCCCCGTGCCAGCGGACGGATCGCGCATTGGAGTCATCTACCCGGCGGAGGAGACGGGGCTGCCGTCGATCTCCCAGATCATCACGATCCCAGCAGAGGGTCGTTACCGGCTGGGCTGGTGGGAGGTCGGCGGACCTCCGATTGAGGGAGTGCTCAACAATTTCACACACTATCTGAACTACGCCGTGAAGCTGGACTCGACGACCATCGCTTCACGGCAGACGCAAAATCGATCCGGCCTCGGCGCGACTTTGAATCCGCTCCCGCCGTTGGATTTTCAGTTCGTGTTCATCGAGTTCGCCGCCACCGCCGGGCAGCACACCCTGAGCTTCATCGTGACTGGAAGCGGGGACAGCAATGGCGGCGGCATCGCTTACATCGACGCCGTCAGCCTCATCCCCGCCGCGCAGGCCATCTTTCCCATCATCGCGCCGCCCGTCGCGATAGCGCCGCCCACCGTCGGCCAGGTGAGTTTGACGTGGGACACGGTGCCGGGGTTTTTCTACGGCGTCGAAACCAGCGATAACCTTGTCACATGGAGTGATCCCACCGCTGCACAGGTGCCGCTGACCAGCCGAACTGAAACGCACTCCATTCCACTCGGCGCAACCCGACTGTTCCTCCGCGTGAGGTGCTCCGATACCGCCTTCGGGCCATAGACCTCGGCACCGAGTTCGTAGTTGGTCAGCAGCAAACGGCGCTTCGGGCTGGTCGTAGCACCGCAGGAATCGAGGAACCAGGTGGGTGATCCGGTGGCCCACTCGGGGAAGCTGTTGAAGGGACGTTTGCCGGCGGGACAGCCAGCATCCACCCACATCGCGACCAGGGAGTCGATGGCTCATGCTGAGCGAGAGCTTCAGCAAGATCGCTGAAGCGTGCCCCGAGTCGGCATGGAGCAGGACCAAGAGCTTCTTTTCGACGTGCCAGAGATCGAAAAAACCCAGCGCTTGATGGCTGCGGAAAAGATCGAGCGGGAGAACAGCTCCGGTTCGCAAGGCAAACAAGTGTTGGAACAACTTCATCGAGTGAAGCCCGATTTAACCAAACAGTTCTTCCTCGCCAGCTACCTGGGCAAAGACGCGTATGAAGTCGTGGGACACACGCAGGCCCAAGGCCGCGCGCCAACGCGCCATGGAGTTGCTCGACTACCTCGGCGTCGCCGAGCGCGCCAACAACCTCCCCGTCGCCCTCTCCGGCGGCGAGCAGCAACGCGTCGCTGTGGCACGTGCCCTGGCCAACAATCCCAGCCTCATCCTCGCCGACGAGCCCACCGCCGCCCTCGACAGCCAACGAGGTCGGCAGGTCATGGAACTCTTCGCCAAAGTCGCCCACGAACGCAACGCCGGCGTCCTCGTCGTCACCCACGACCACCGCACGCTCGATGTCTTCGATCGGATCGTGGATGTCGAAGATGGCGGCATCACCGAGCGTCCATTGACCCAACCCCACACCGCACCATGAAACGCAACAGCATCCTCCTCTACTTCTTCGCCTACTAAAACGCGAAACTCGATGAACCGCTCACCGAAGTCCTGCGTGCCGTTTGGCAAGATGGTTGCCAGCAACACCGGCAAGGCACCTTCGATCCCCTGAAACTCGGCGCCTCCGTCCACGCGGCTCATCCAAAGAATCACTCGCCACGAAGGAGCAGCTGTGAGCGGTCTACGGTCGTCATGTCTAGAGTGAGCGCAATTTGCATGTGCTCAAGTGCAGCGATGATGGCGGCAAGTCGTGGTTGGAAGTCAAACTCATGATTCTGCTGCGCACCGGCACGCGCGAAGTCGGCAAACATATGGACCGATCCGCAGGGACGGCTGTGTGAGTTGACGGAATTCAATCCTACATAAACCCAATCCTTCTCCGGCTCTTGCCCTTCTCCCCCGAGTGCTCCGCCTTCGCCTTCCTGGCCTTTGCAATCTCCGCCTCGATCATCCCCTGCGTTACCATCCACCGCTCCGGATTCGCATCGGTGCTCCCTGCGTAGATCGCATTGAGGCAAATGTTCAGGATGTCCCCGCCACTAAGTCCCTTCGATAGCTCCGCGAGAACCGCGTAATCAGCCTTCACCCTGTCAGGGTTGGGGAGATGGAGGGCGAAGAGCTCCCGGCGCATGGAGGCGTCTGGAATGCGGAACTTGATGTGTCGCTGGATACGGCGGAGCAACGCGGGGTCGTAGTTTTCAAACAAGTTGGTGGTCACGATCACCACGCCATCGAAGCGGTCCAGTTCCTGCATCAGGCAGTTGCGATTCTGGTTGATGCTGGTGGAACAGGACTCGCCAGTGGCGACGCGCTTGGAGAGCAGACTGTCGGCTTCATCGAAGAACAGCACGGCATCGTGGTCACGGGCCGCGGCGAAGGCGGCTTTGATATGCTTGGCAGTGTCGCCGAGGTATTTTGATATGATTGCGCTGTAGTCCACCTGATACAGCGGCTTGCCAAGGCGCAACGCGATGCCGAGGGCTGCGCGCGTCTTGCCGGTGCCGGGTGGACCGTAGAAGTTGAGGATACAACGGCCCCGCTGCGGTTGGATACTGCTCAGGTTCCAGATGCGGTCCAGATCAGCGCGGATCTCCAGCGCTCGCAGGCCAGCGTGGATGTCCGTCTTCACCTCAGGATGCAGGATCATCTTGTCGAGGTCGTGACGAGGCTCCGGCTGCACGAGGTGGCCGACGTCAGGGGGCGGTTCCTCTTCATCGCGATCCCTCCTGCGGCGGCGTGGGTTGCGATGATCCTCAGCGGTAGCGGCATCGGGCGGCAGTTCGATTTCAGGAGCGGACGTAGTGGGCATGGCAGTGGTGTGGTGTTTGGGTTCAGGAATGTGGCTCCGCAACTTGCGTAGTTGCAGTGCTGGAAAATGCCGCCTCTAGGCGCGTGGTGTCGGTGCATTGCACGATCTGGCGTGCATAGGCTGGGATGCGGCGGCGCAGGATGATCATCTGCCGTTCACTCAAGGAGCCGCGCCTCTGATACTGACGGGCGAAGCTGGTCAGGATTTCAGCATCAGGTCCGGTGAACCCGATGCCGTTGCGCTCAATGGTGGTTTCTCGGCATTGCTCGTCGGCGGTCTGGTTCTGGTAGATGCGCAGCAGGGCGCGCAGTGCCCAGCGGTCGTTGCTGGCAAGGCGATGGCGCAGTTGTTCGATCATGTCTTTCTTGCTCATGGGTGGAGGAATGGGTTCAGGTTCATTGCCCTTGCGGGCCGTCTC
>JBILPY010000368.1:0-4815 GCA_044373575.1 Prosthecobacter sp.
ATTGCCCACCACCGCGGGGGTGAATGGATTCACCACAAACGAGGCATTGAAGACGGGATTCAGGGCCATCGCGTCAGTGAACACAAAGGCGAGCCTCGGCAGGGCCGTGGCGGGGGCGCTGAGGCCCGTGCCAGTCCAACCGTTGAAGATATTCGTCGCACCGGGCCTGGTGGGCACGGCGGTGAGGGTGTAGCTCTTGCCGACCTGGTAGGCCGCGCCCGCCAGCTTGCCAGTGACAGTGCCGGGGCCGGAGACATTCACCGTCAAAGCCACCTTCACCACATAGGTAAAGCTGCGTGTGATGATGGCCGAAGCGTTGCCAGCGGCATCAAAGGACTGCACGCGGAGGGTGTTCAGGCCGCCGACAGGGTGCAGCGTGAAGGCATAGGGCGTCGTTAGTGCCCCAGGGGTGTTCAGGGTGGCAGGCGCGGGTGCGCCGGCATTGAGTGAGACCTGCACACGGGCCACGCCGACATTGTCCTTGGCCACGCCAGCTACCTGGATGGTGCCGCCAGAGCTGCCGGGAATGGTGGTCGGGGTGGCCGTGAGGGTGAGGGTGGGTTTAGTCGTGTCGATAGCTGCCTGGGCATTCAGGGGCAGCAGCGCGGTCGCGGCGACGAGGGCCAGGAGAGTCGCCGAGGCTCGCTGGAATAAAGGTTTACTACAGATACTAGACAGACTGAGCCTGCATAAAGCAGTGAGGGGGGGATAACAATTCATCAACGTTCACTGGAGCGGGTATTCCGTCGCTCACCATGGGGTGAACCCCCCATTGGATGGAATGAGCCGTGGCTGTGATGGAGGCGGCCCAATCTCGTCATTGCCCACTGATTCAGACGACTCGCCACTTTTAGTTCTGATTCAGGGAAAACGGCGAGCTCCCCGACCCTGCGGGACCCGCTGGCGATGCCGTAAGCCTCCTGTCAAAGGGGCGAGAACCGAAGTCACGACAGGCCTGGGCAAGCCCTTCATCACTAAATCCACGGGGATGTCCTGTGGCGGAGCTGTGGTATTTCGGCATGTTGCCGGGCGTTCTTTTTGCCCGCCCCCCCCTGCTTTCCCATGTCCACCACGCCCTCCTACCTCCTCGTGGACGGTCACAACGTGATGCATGCCTGGCCGGAACTCGCGCGCCACATGCGCAGTGCCAGCAAACGGCACATCGCCCGCGTGGAATTGTTGCAGCGGCTGCGGCATCTCCAGGACATGACGGGCACGCAAGTGGTGGTCGTCTTTGATGGCACGACGGCAAAAATCACGGAGGAACGCGAGCCGGATGGGCTCCAGGTGATCTATGCGGATGCCGGTCACACGGCGGATGACTTGATCGAAAAGCTCGCCGCCCGATACGCCAAAGAGCGCCCCATGCGCGTGGCCTCGGCGGATGGGCTCGTGCGCGAGACGGTGGCTGCCTTTGGCGCCGACTGGCTCAGCCCAGACATGCTGAAAACCATGTGCGACGATGCCGAACGCCAGATGCGTGGGACCATTGATAAGCTCAAGACTCGCCGACATCTGCTCGCGTGGATCGGTCTCGGCGGTGCGGGCTTGGCGCTGCCTGCCTGGGCTCGGAAAACAGAGCCCGTCGCCATCAGCAGCGTTCGTTTGGAGGCTGCGGCGAAGTATTGCGCCGAGCGCAAAAGCACGGCTTTGCTCGTGCGGCAAAGCGGGCGGGTGATCCATGAAAGCTACCCAAACGGTGGCAAGCGCGGCCAGCCGCAGCGCATCTACAGTGGCACGAAGGGCTTCTGGGGACTCGCGGCCATGGCGGCGGTGGAGGATGACCTGATCACGCTCGATGAAAAGGTCGCGGCCACGATCTCCGAATGGAGTGACGATGAGCGTCGGAGTAAAGTCACCGTCGAGATGCTGCTCGACTTCACGGGTGGGCTGGAGCGCGGGCTCGCGATCCATGAGGACGGGCACAAAGATCGGAATCTCATGGCGATGAAGCGCCCCATGGTCGCCACGCCTGGCAAGTCCTTCATTTATGGTCCCAGCCAGCTCCAGGTCTTCCACGAGCTGCTGAAGCGAAAGCTCGCCACGAAGAAGCGGAAGGAATCACCCACGCACTATCTGGAGCGGCGTGTTTTGAAGCCTCTCGGCCTCGGCCCGCAGCGCTACATTCCCGATGCGGCGGGGAATCCGCTGTTGGCTGCTGGATTCCTGATGAGCGCCAGCCACTGGGCGAGAGTCGGCGAATGTCTACTAAATGAGGGTGATCCGATCTTAAAGCCTGAGTCCTTCCGCACCTTGATCGAAGGCTCCAACGCGAATGCGGCCTACAGCTTCGGCTTTTGGAACAACCGCGCCGCTGGGAAGGAATCGCCGCGTGAGATCGACATCGAAGACCTGCTGGATGTCGATTGGGATAAGCAGTCCTGGAGCCGCGTCTGCATCGGTAAAGACGCCCCGCCGGACCTCATCGCCTGCATCGGCAGCGGCTATCAGCGGCTGTATGCCGTGCCCTCGCTGGAGCTGGTCATCGTGCGCCAGGGGACGAACGCCCGCTTCCGCGATGGGGAGTTTCTGCGAACGATCTTGGCTTAGTTGCGTCTCACATCGCCCCTGGCGGTTTTTTCCGGCAGAACTACACTCGCCCCCACGTTCCCCTTTTTGTCATGTCCACCACCCTGGAAGCCCCCCCACCAGCCACGGCCAAGCCGCCCGAAAACACCGAGGCTGGAAACTACTTTGTCTCGAACTACCCGCCCTTTTCCTTCTGGAAGCCGGATCAGGTGCCTGTGGTGGAAGCCGTGATGCAGCGCCCCGCGCCCACGGACATCCCGCTCGGCATCTACTTCCACATCCCCTTCTGCCGGAAGCGCTGCCACTTCTGCTATTTCAAGGTCTATACCGACAAGAACGCCAGCGAGATCAAAGCCTACATCGACGCCGGGATGCGTGAGATGGAGCGCTATGCGCAGACGCCCTACATCGCCGGGAGAAAGGCTCACTTCGTCTATTTCGGCGGCGGCACCCCGAGCTACCTCAGCGTGCCACAGCTCCGTGATCTCACCAGCCGCATGAAGGACCTGGTGAGCTGGGATGGCGCGGCGGAGGTGGCCTTTGAGGCCGAACCCGGCACGCTGAACGAGGTGAAACTCACCGGCATTCGCGAAGTCGGCGTCACCCGTCTCAGCCTCGGCGTGGAGAACTTCGACGACCATATCCTGGAGTCCAACGGCCGCGCTCACCGCAGCGGCGAGATCGACAAAGCCTATCACTTCGCCCGCACGCTCGGCTTTGAGCACATCAATATCGACCTCATCGCCGGGATGATGAACGAGACCGAGGAAAACTGGAAGGTCACCGTGCAAAAAGCCATCGACCTCGGCCCCGACGCCGTGACGATCTACCAGATGGAAGTGCCCTACAACACGACCATGTATCAGCAAATGAAGGCCGAGGGCAAAGTCACCGCGCCAGTCGCCGACTGGCCCACCAAGCGCCGCTGGGTCAGTTACGCCTTCGATGAATTTGTCAAAGCCGGCTACACCGTCACCAGTGCCTACACCGTAGTGAAGGACCCGGAGCGCATCAAATTTGTCTATCGCGATGCCCTCTGGGAAGGCTCCGACCTCCTGAGCTGCGGCGTGGCCTCCTTTGGTCACCTCGGCGGCGTGCATTATCAAAACCAGTCCGATGTCGGCCCCTACATGCAGGCCATCGATGCGGGCAAGCTGCCCATCTTCCGCGCCTACGAGACCAGCCATGAGGAGCGCTTCGTGCGTGAGTTCATCCTGAAGGTGAAGCTCGGCCACAGTGAGTTCGACTACTACCAGCAGAAGTTCGGCATGAACCCACGCCAGTTTTTCGCCCCACAGCTCGAATACCTCGCCTCGGAAGGTTTCGCCACGCTGACCGACACCTCCCTCACTCTCAGCCGCGACGGCCTGCTCCAAGTGGACCGCTTGCTGCACGACTTCTTCCTGCCCCAGCATCGCCAGTATGCTCGCTACACTTGAAGCGCCGACTCAATCGGCCCCCAGACAGGATGAGGACATCCTGGCCCCCATCATCTTCTTCTATGGCATCGGCAGCACACGCCCGCGCGTCACCTTTGTCCAGGCGGAGGAACTCCCCGATCACGAGCGCCACCTGCTGGCCCATGATCGCGATATGACACCGCACCTGCGCGACTTCCACGGTTGTGATATCGACCTCGACGTCGCCGCCCGTGCGCGCATCGGAAACTACCTCGTCCGCGCCTCCGTGCTGCATCGCCGCAGCGATGGGAAGCCCATCGAGTTCGGAGCCATCGGCATCCATCTCGATCTCCTGCCCGAGGAGGCACAAAAGCTCGTCCTCGAAGGCCGCGTGCCCTTTGGAGCCATCCTCGAACGCTACGAAGTCCCGCACAGCAGTCACCCGCGCGGCTACTTCCGCATCGCCGTGGATCAGCGCCTTGCCGAACTGCTCGGAGCCACCAGCGGCCAGATCCTCTTCGGCCGCTGCAACGAACTCCGCCACGGCTCCGGCCGCGTGCTTGCGGATGTGGTGGAGGTGCTGCCGAGAGGGGCGTGATCGTGGTCATTTGCCAATGACACTGATCACGGCCAAACTATACCCGTGACCTTCGGCACTCCCTTCTTCGACCAACTCCTCCTCCACCTCGATGGCACCCACGCTGGGCCAATGAACATGGCCGTGGATCAGGCGTGGCTGGAGCAGAGTGCAGTGCCGGTGTTGCGGGTTTACACCTGGGCTCAGCCCACGGTGACCATCGGCTACGCGCAGAATCTCGCGAAGCTGGACGGCCTGCCCGACTGGCCCATCGTGCGTCGCTGGACCGGCGGCGGTGTGGTGATGCAC
>JBILPY010000369.1:0-4813 GCA_044373575.1 Prosthecobacter sp.
TCGTTCCGGCTTCTGTCTTTGGGCAGAACGCCCCATCCAAAAAGATCACTATGGCCGTGCTCGGCTGGGGGATGATGGGGCCTGGAAACACCGGCAAATTCCTCCAGGAAGCCGACTGCCAGATCGTCGCCGCCTGCGACATCGACAAACGCAATCTCGAAAAGGCTCTCGGCACCATCAACGGTGCTTACAAAAACAGCGACTGCAAAGGCTACCACGACTACCGCGAAGTCATGGCGCGCAAGGACATCGACACCGTCATGCTCGCCCTGCCGGACAACTGGCACGCCCTGACCTCCATCGAGGCAGCAAAGAACGGCAAAGACATCTACGGCGAAAAGCCCCTCGCCCGCACCATCGCCGAGCAGCAGGCCATCGTCCGTGCCGTGCAGAAAAATGGCCGCATCTGGCAGACAGGTTCCTGGCAGCGCAGTGAAGATAACTTCCGCATCGGTGCTGAAGTCGTCCGCAACGGCCTCATCGGCAAACTCACCCGTGTCGAGGTCGGCCTGCCCGCCGGGCATAACGACTTCGCCAAGACCGGCGACAAGCGCAGCGTCACTCCACCACCTGCTGAACTGGACTATGAAATGTGGATCGGCCCAGCCACAATGCAGGATTACATCGAGTGCCGCATTCACAAAAACTGGCGCTGGGATTACAACATCGGCGGCGGCCAGCTCCTCGACTGGATCGGCCACCATTGCGACATCGCCCACTGGGGCATGGACATGGACAGCTCCGGCCCGAGTGAAGTGAAGCCCGTTCAGTTCGACATGCCACCGCGCACCGACATCTGGAACACAGCCACCAAGTATCGCGCCGAAGCCACCTATGCCGGAGACATCACCATGGTCATTGCCGGAGGTCACAACGACATCGCCATGGGTACGAAATGGATCGGCACCGATGGCTGGGTGCATGTGAACCGCGGCAGCTACGATGCTTCGAAACCCGAACTCAAGCAGATCATCAAAAAGCGCGAGGGCGACAAAGTCATCGAAGCCGCCAAAGCTCCGAAGCTCGGAGACGACGTGATCAAAACCCGTCTTTACGCAACTCCCGGCCATCACCGTAACTTCCTGGACTGTGTGAAGTCTCGCCAGCCAACGGTCACCCCGGTGGAGACCGCCCATCGCAGCGCGACTCCAGGCCATCTTGCCCTCATTTCCTTCCTCGTGAACCGCCCCATCAAGTGGGATCCCGTGAAGGAAGAGATCATCGGCGATGCTGAAGCCTCCAAGCTCCTCGGGCGCGAGTATCGCGGTTCATGGAAGCTCGAAGCCTGAGTCTCCTGATCCTCTGAATCCTCATGCGGGCATCTTGAAAGGGATGCTCGCATTGTTTTTTAGAAAAGCGCCAACTGCTGCTGTGCCTCAGAGTGGATGCTCAACGAAATGGTTACGCGCTTTCTCGCCACTTCGACCGTCGGTGTCAGTTGATGACGCTCCGCACACAGCACGCGCGTCTCTTTGACTCCCACCCGATGCAGGGACTCCTGCATCCGCTTCACCACGCGGTCGGGATCATTGCAGTCATCGCTCAGATGGCCGAGCACCACATGATGCAGGTCGGGATGGGCGATGGACTCCAGCAACTCTGCTGCCTGATCATTGGAAAGGTGCCCGTGCCGCGAGCTGATGCGTTGCTTCGTCGCCCACGGGCGCTTCGTGTCTGCATCGAGCAGTTGCGCATCGTAGTTCGCCTCGATGAAAAGGCTGTCGCTGGTGCGCAGGCGGTCCTTAATCAGATTTGTGACGTAGCCCACATCGCTCAACACACCGAGGCGCGACTCTTGATCTGCAATCACAAAACCCACCGGGTCCACCGCATCATGAGGCACAGGAAAGCATTCCACACGCAGGTCTTGAAGATCAAAAGCACTGCCCGTCGTCATCACCTTCCAGCCCGGCCTGCCGCGCAGTTTCAGACTGCCCTGCACGGCCTCCTGCGTCAGTGCTGTCGCATACAAACACAGATCCCGCTTCCCGCTCAGCACCTCCAGTCCACCGGTGTGATCCTGATGCTCATGCGTCAGCAGGATGCCATCGATTTTCTCCAGTGAAAACCCCGCCGCCTCCAGTCGCAGGCAGATCTGCTTCGCACTCAGGCCGGCATCCACGAGCAATGTGGTGTGCTCTGTGGACACGACCGCGCAGTTGCCTGAACTGCCGCTGCCGAGAACTGTGAGTCGCACCATGCCGCACGTCTTTAGCGTCAGCCCGGCAGCGGGCAAGAGGGGATTTTCGGATTGGGCAGCTCTGGCCGCTGCTGATTGAAATCCATTGCCAATCAGAAGAGATGGCGCAAAGCCTAGCAGGCCACTATGAAACTGCTTCTCACCTTCACCGCACTCCTCCTTCTCATGACCACCGCTCCTGCTGCCGACGCCCCGTATCGTCATGTCGTGTTCTTTAAATTCAAGGACACTGCCACGCCTGAACAGGTGCAGGACATCGAGAAGGCCTTCATCGAACTGGCGAAGAAGGTGGACACGGTCAAAGCCTTCGAGTGGGGCACGAATGTGAGCCCGGAGAACATCAACGATGGCTTCACCCACTGCTTCTTTGTCACCTTTGCCGACAAGGCAGGTCTCGATGCGTATCTGCCGCATCCCGCTCACTCGGAGTTCGTGAGCCAGCTCAAGCCGATCCTCGATAAGGTCTGCGTGCTCGATTACGTGGCGAAATAAGAGCCCCCCGATTCACTCAAAAAGCCGCGAACGGATGACCCGTTCGCGGCTTTTTCATGGTGAAGGATTGGCTTACTTCCGCACTTCGTTCACGAACTCTTCCATGAGGTCCATCGCCTTGACGATGAGGTCGGGAGCCGTGGCGTAGCAGCAGCGGACGAAGCCTTCACCGGCTTCGCCAAAGGCGTTTCCGGGGACGACGGCGACGCTCTTCTTTTCTAGGAGGCCGAAGGCGAATTCTTTGCTGGTGAGGCCGGTGCTGCGGATCTCGGGGAAGACGTAGAAGGCTCCGCCCGGATTGAAGCAGTGGAGGCCCATGCCGTTGAGGCGGCCGACGATGATATTCCGCCGCATCTCATAGCTCTGGCGCATCTCCTCATAGGCGCTGGCGCCCATTTTTAGAGCCTCGATGCCGGCGATCTGGCTCATGATGGGAGCGCAGAGCATGCAGTATTGGTGGACCTTCATCATGGCCTCGCGCAGCGGCGCAGGAGCACAGGCATAGCCGAGACGCCAGCCGGTCATGGCGAAGGCCTTGCTGAAGCCATGAAGGAGCACGGTGCGCTCTCTCATGCCGGGGTATTCGACGATGCTCTTGTGCTGGCGATTGTCGTAAAGCAGCTCGCAGTAGATCTCGTCGGTGAAGACGAAGAGGTCATGCTTCACCGCGAGTGCGGCGATCTTTTCCAACTCTTCAGGGGGCATGATGCCACCGGTGGGATTCGTGGGGAAGTTCAACGCGATGATCTTCGTCTTCGGCGTGATGGCCTTTTCGACATCGGCGGCCATGAGCGCGAAGTTGTTTTCCTCACGCGTATTCACCACGACGGGCACGCCGTAGGCCATCTTGATGCTCGGGCTGTAGCTGACGTAGCAGGGCTCGTGATAGATGACTTCGTCACCAGGATTCAAAACGGCACGGAAGGCAATGTCGAGCGCCTCACTGACGCCGACGGTGACGAGGATCTCCGTCTTCGGATCATAGGTAACGCGGAATTGTTTTTCCACGTATTCGCTGATGAGCACGCGAAGGGGCTCCAGGCCGAGATTCGAGGTGTAGCTGGTCTGGCCTTTTTCCAGAGAGCGGATGACTGCCTCGCGGATGGGCCAGGGGGTGGATTTGTCGGGCTCACCGACGCCGAGGGAGATGACATCCGTGCGGCCAATGACGAGCTCGAAGAAGTCGCGGATGCCAGAGCGCGGGAGGTCGCGGACCTGAGTACAGAGTTTATTATGGTAGTCCATTGAGGTTGGGCAAAGACAGTTCTGGACTACCTATTAGGGACTGACCGGCAGACGCTCTTCGTCGCCGACGGCATTCACCAGGAAACCGGCCTGCTTGTAGGCCTTCAACTGGAAGTGGGTGGCGGTGGAAAGCACGCCCCCAAGGGTGCTGAGCTTCTCGGCGATGAAGTTCGCTACATCGAGGAGATCTTTGCCCTCGACGAGGATGGCGAGGTCGTAACCACCGCTCATCAGGAAGCACTCGCGGACCTGGTCAAACTTGGCGATACGGCGGGCGAGACGGTCAAATCCGCCTTCGCGCTCGGGAGTGATTTTTACTTCGACCAGGGCAGTGACGCCTTTTTGGCCGGCCTTTTGGCGATCGACGACCGCATTGTAACCCAGGATCGTGCCATCGGCCTCGGCGGCGGCGATGCGGCGGCGCACTTCGTCTTCCGTGAGGCTGAGGATACCAGCCAGCTCAGCAGCGGAGCGGTTGGAGTTGATGGCTAGGAGTTGGATTAATGGGTCCATAAGGAGGGCGCGGATATAAGCACTGTTCAGAATGCACGCACGCTTTTGTTGTCTCCAGAAACCTTCCCAGCGGCTCACCCAAGAGCAAAGAACCTACTTTTCCCTGCACGATTCAACGTTACCACACGTACAAGGATCGAAGACACGCCCCATCTGGAATAAAATGCCAGTCAGGGCGTCTGACTCCAGTCCGGTCCTCCGGGCAAAACACAACAAACCAAACTAACCATCGAACAACATCATGAAGAAACTCCTCGCCCTCGCCTTCGCGCTCGTCGCCTCCACTGGCTTCGCTGCCGAATTCCCTGACATCAGCATCGCGGACCTGAAGACCGCCATCGCTGAGAAGAAAGTCGTCGTCAT
>JBILPY010000370.1:0-4794 GCA_044373575.1 Prosthecobacter sp.
GAGCGCTTCTCGCACTTGATGTTCTCGTATGCCTATGACTTCACGCCTCTCGTGGAGCTGGCCTCCATTGATGAATGCTACCTCGATCTTCACGGCGCACGTCAAACCAAAGCCTGTGACGCCGCCACGAAGATGCAGAAAGCCATCGCGCAGAGTTTGAAGCTGTCAGTTTCCGTCGGCGTTGGTGCGAACAAGCTCGTGTCGCAGATCGCCAGCAAGCTGCGCAAGCCGCACTGCTTCATCGAGGTGGCCCCTGGGTATGAGCAAGGCTTCCTCTGGCCTTTGGAAAACAAATGGCTGCCCCAAGTCGGTCCTCAGCTCGCTGCAAAGCTGAACACCGCAGGCCTATGTCGGGTCGAGCACATCGCGCACACGCCGGTGGATGAGCTTTCGCTGCTCGTCGGCAGTGGAGCGTCCGCGCTGCATGACTACGCCCTCGGCAACGATCAGCGCCCGGTGATCTGCGACGCACCAGCGGCCAAAAGCTACGGTGAGCAGGAAACCTTCCATCAGGACACCACGGATACCGTCTTCATCACCGCCCGCCTCCGCGCCATGGCTGACACGCTCATGCGCCGCGTGCGGGAAGATGGAAAAAGCATCCGCACCATTACCCTACGCCTGCGCTACAACGACATGGACGAGGTCACCCGCTCCGCCAGCCTCGACGAGCCCACCGACCTCGAACACGACCTCTACCCGCTGCTCTCCACCCTGCTGAAGAAAGCATGGGAGCGCCGCGTGAGCATCCGCCTCATCGGCCTGCGCTTCACGAAAATCTACGAGACCGGCTTCAGCGCCGTCCTGCCGCTGGAGGTGGCCGATGTGAAGCGGGAGAGGCTGCACACCCTCGCTCTCGTCATCGACGATCTGCGCGGCTCCCAGCGCAGCATCATGCGCGGGCACGACCTCTGGCTCGCCCAGCACAAAAATGCCCCCCGGCAGACCTTGCCAAAGCCCCGGCTGGTCACCGATCCCACCGCCAGCGTGACCAATCGCGTTCTGCGAGAGCGTCATGGCGAAACACTGATCGCCACACGGCGCAGCACCTCCAAGGCCGCGCCGGCGCTGAATGTGAAAAGCTGCTTCAGCTTCCTCGACTCCACACTGAGCATCCCCGCCATCATCGAGGCCGCCGTGGAGCACGACATGCCCGCCGTGGCACTCATGGACCCGAATCTGCATGCCGCAGTGCCGTTTTTCCAAGCCGCCACTGCCGCCGGGATCAAGCCCATCATCGGGGCGGAATTGGCATGCGGTCAAGGGCCGATGCTCGCCTACGTCCAGAATCAAACCGGCTATGCCAACCTCTGCCACCTGCTTTCAAGTGACGCTATTAACGTTACAAATGAACTCATTCACAATTACTCTGAGGGTCTAATCATCGTACCAGCAGAAAGCCCCGACTACGCCTTGCCAGAGATCCGTTATCACCGCCCGGAAGACAGAATCTTCTTCGAGATCCTGCAAAGCATAAAAACGCTGACACTGTTACATCAGAGTCATGCTTTGAAGCGATCTGGCTGCTTTCACCTGCCCTCGTCAGTAGAATGGCGACAGCGTTACAACGCGCCTGCCATCCAAGCCAGCCAACGGATTGCCGAGCAATGCGAATTCGTTTTTGATTTCCAAAAGATACGCTTTCCACGTTACATTCCGCGCGATGACTCCACCCCGGCCGCCATGCTGTATCAGCTCGCCCATACCGGGCTGAGAAACCGCTATGGCGCCAAGGCCAAGCAGCACGAGGCCCAGCTCCATGCGGAACTCTCCATCATCGCCGAGGTCGGCTACGAGGAGTATTTCCTCACCGTCTGGCACCTGCTCCAGGAGTGCGCCGCGCTCGGTATCGGCTGGATCACACGCGGCAGCGCTGCCGACTCGCTCGTCTGCTACAGCCTTGGCATCAGCAACGTCTGCCCCATCCGCTTTGAGCTGTATTTTAAGCGCTTCCTCAACCGCGACCGCATGGCGCTGCAAAAGCTGCCGGACATCGACATCGATTTCGCGCATGACCGCAAAGACGATGTCGTGCGCTTGCTGCTTGACCGTTACGGCCCCGAGCACGCCGCCATCGTCGGTGGGTTCAATACCTTCCAGGCACGCTCCGCCTTTGGCGATGTCGCCAAGGTGCTCGGTGTCGCTGAAAACGAAATCCGCCGCCTCACCGAGCACATGCCGTGGACGGATGCCCGCCACGCCGCAGAGGCCGTGGCGATGTCCCGCGAGTGCGATCACAGCGCCTGGCAAGAGGAGCCGTTGCGCACCGCCCTGCTCATGGCGGGCATGCTGGATGGTTTCCCACGTTACGCCAAAATGCACCCCTGCGGCGTCGTGCTTTCCCGCGATCCCATCCGCAGCCTCACGCCCACCTTCATCAGTGGCAAGGGCTGGCCCACCACCCACTTCGACATGGACGCCGTCGAAGCCGTCGGCCTCATCAAACTCGACATCCTCGCCCAAGGCGGTCTCGCCGTGCTGCGAGATACCCAGGCCACACTAAACACACAGGGTCACTCGCTAAACCTCCAAGCGCTCGAAGTGGGTGCATGTGGCAATACCGAGCAACCTGCGCGTGCTGACCCTGTCGAGCCGTGGAGCGATCCCGGCGTCTGGAACATGATCGCCACCGGCAACGCACGCGGTGTCCACCACATCGAAAGCCCCGCCATGACCAGCCTCGCTTGCATGGCCGACGTGCGCGACATTGACCGCCTTGTGGCCATCGTCTCGGTGATTCGGCCCGGTGCTGCCAATGGCCTCAAGAAGGCCCAGTTTGCCCGCCGTGCGCAGGGACTTGAACCGGTCTGCTACACGCACGAAAGCCTCGCTGGCGTGTTGCGCTCCACTTTTGGCGTCGTGGCCTATGAAGAGCATATTCTGCAAATCTGCGAAGCCTTCGCCGGTCTCGCACCAGGACGCGCTGATGTGCTTCGCCGCGCTTTGGTGAAGCAGGACATGAAAAAGGTCGAGGAAGTCCATGTCGAGTTCATCGCTGCCGCTCTTGCCCGACTTCATGACGAAACCACCATCGTCAAGGTCTGGGAGCTCGTCGCCGGGTTCCAAGGCTACGCCTTCTGCCGCGCCCACAGCACTGCGTATGCCATCGAGGCCTATCAGGGAGCCTACGCCAAGCATTACCACCCCGCCGAGTTCATGGCCGGTGTACTCACCAACGGCAAAGGGTTCTACTCGGCGCTGGTTTACACGCTCGAATGTCGCCGTCTCGGCATCGGCTTTCTCTCGCCCTGCGTGAATCACCGCAGCGATGCCTTCACCATCGAGACCTCCGACGCCCCCGCTGGCACTCCCACGCTACCTTTGGGCAAAGCCATCCGTGTCCCGCTGCGCTGCATCAAAGACCTCTCCGAGGCCACTCTGTGCCGCTGGAGGTCCGAACTCGCTCGGAGCCCGTTCAGCAGCGTGAGCGACTTCTGCGCCCGCGTGCGTCCCGAGGGACCTGAAGCCCTCAACCTCATTCGCGCCGGAGCCTTTGACCGACTCGGAGGCAACCGCACCGAGCAGTTCTGGCGCTGCCTCCATGCCTCGCAGGACGCCAGCGCCGGCGCAGGCTGGCTTTTTCAAGGCGCAGCCGAGGCCGACATCCGCGCCACCTTCCGCGAAGAACCCTCCGCGCTACAAAAGCTCCAGGATGAGCTGGAACTCCTCAGCTACACCGTCACCGGCCATCCGCTCGACCTTCATCCGCAGATCGCCTGGAGCACCTATTGCCCCATCGCCGAGTTGCACCGCTACCACGGTCAGCGCGTCACCGTCTGCGGCCTGATCATCGTCAGCCGCAGCCATTTGTAGCAAAACGGCCAGCCCATGAAGTTCATCTCCATCTGTGACCGCACCAGCATCGTCGAATGCGAAATCTTCGCCGCCGCCTACCGCCTCTACGGCCTGAACACCGTACGCTATCCCGTCGTGCAAATCACCGGCGAAGTGAAACCCTTCGACAACGGCCAAGGCTACACGCTGGAGGTCTTGCGTGTTGAAAAAGTCAGGTCGAAAGCTGCGCCTGCATCCCATGCATGAGTGAGGAAATCATCCGCATCGCGTCACCTCGGCAGCTCAAACTCTTCCATCTGGAAAACCCGCTCACGTTGCGTTTCGGGAACGACTTCTTCCGCTCGCTGCCCGAAGGCCCTGGCGTCTATTTCTTCCACGGCGGCGACGGGCGCTTGCTCTACATCGGGCAATCCTCAAACCTCCGCGCCCGGCTGGGCAGTTACCGACATGTCGATCGAAGCAGGCACCCCAGGCGCACACTGCGGCTCGTTGCCCGAATTACCCGCATCGAGTGGAAGGAGTGTCCATCCGCCGCAGAGGCCGTTGATTTGGAGAGCACGCTACTTCTGGAGCATCGACCGCCCTTCAACCGCGCCGGCGTTTGGAAAGGCGAGCCGTGGTGGGTAGCCCTGGAGGTCGAAACCAGCAACCTCACGCTCCGACTCCAACGCGAGACCAGCCCCGGCAGCCTTGGGCCACTGCCGCCATCATCCCGGCACACCTTGGGCACCGTCGTTCGTGCCTTGCTACGCACCACCTCACCGACCTGGACCTTGAGTGAGTTTCCGCGCGGACTCATGTCTTCCACCTTTCCGCTGGAATGCCGTCTTCAGGTGCCCTCACCCTCAAACTTCGTCCACGCGCTTACAGCGGCCCTTGCGGGCGATCTGGCAGCCCTCTTGGCCGAACTGGAGGCTCTCCCTCCGCCCGCCACCGCCACAGAGCAGACGTATTGGCAAGAAGAACGGGAACGATTGGAGAAACTGAAAGCCTACAGAT
>JBILPY010000372.1:0-4793 GCA_044373575.1 Prosthecobacter sp.
CGGAGGTCAGCAGCCTCGCCATGGGTCTGGGCTATGAAGTGGCTCTCTCCACCAATCCCAGCCAGCAGCCCGCTGCGACGAAATGAAAAAAGCGACGCCCCACGAGTCCGCGCTGATCTTTGACTGGAAGCGTCGGGAGCGCACCGCCCCATGGCTGCTGTCTTTTTTACTGATCACGCTCTTTGGCATCGCCTCACTCTTCGTCCTCTTCCGCATTGTCACCCCAGGCGCTCCGAAGCTCACCGCCCGCCCTCAGCAGATGATCGTGCTGAATCCCGACGTGCCTGCCGAGCGCGCCCTCATCCATCGCGCCATGGATCGCAGTTTTACCCTCTTGCCCTCTGAAACACCCGGCATTCACGATGTACCCGCCGCCGCAAGATTGGCCGGTTTTAAACCCACCGCCTTCGAGATGAAGCTGAAAGCCGCCAACAGCACCCTTGCCGCCCGCGAACGCCCAGGCCTTCTGGATCAGAACTTCCTCGACGCCCTGCCGCCTCTGCCTCCGACTAAACCTACCGAACTCAAACCCGCCCCACAGGCCACGCTCCGAGCTCGCATCGAAGATCCGGCGAAGCGTGTGCTGATTTCAGACGGTATTCTGCGGGACATCCCACTCGTCGATCCTGGCAAAGCACGCTTCCGAGTCGCCGTCGGCCGCCTCGGGCAGGTCCTGCTCGCCGTGCCTGTCTCCGCCTCCGATGACCCTGCTGTCATGGTCAAACTTCACGCCGCGATGACTCAGCTCCACTTTCAGCCCGACCCCGCCCAGCAGCAGGACATGGACTGGGCTGAGATAGGCTTTACTTGGGAGAAAGGTGGAGCCCCATGATCCGAGTCCAGCTCAGTGGCCTCATCGTCGCCGTGATGCTCATCGGCGTGTGCCTCGTCTGCGGCCTCTGGATGTGGACGCTCTGGCGCGAGCGCCGACGTGAAGTGAGCCGCCGCCGCATCGCCATCCAGTGCCGCATTTGCAACTGCACCTACGCCCTGCCAAAAAAGAATCCCCTCATCTCCCTCTGCCCCTCCTGCGGCAGCAAGAACCAGCGCGGAGCCCTCGACCCGATTTAGTCGGCGAATGATCCTCCTGCTTGCATCACCGCCTCACCGCTTCACTCTCAGCACTCCTGCCGCTTCTTCGCGGCTCTTTTTGTCCCCATGTCCAAGCACACCTACAAACAAGCCGGCGTCGATATTCATGAAGCAGCCTCCTTCGTCGATGACATCGGCGCGCTGGTAAAAGCCACGCAGAAAAAGCGCAAGCTCGCCAACGCCTTCGGCCTCTTTGCCGCCGGTTATGACCTCAGCAAATACAAGCAGCCCGTCATCTTCACCGGCTGCGACGGCGTAGGCACGAAGCTCGAGCTGCTTCTCAAATACGACCTCCTCGAAAACGCCGGCAAAGACCTCGTGGCGATGAACGTCAACGACGTGCTCACCTGTGGTGCCGATCCCATCATGTTCCTCGACTACGTCGGAGTGAACCAGATTAAAAAGCGCCAGCTCACCCGCATCATCGCCGGCATGTCCGAGTATCTCCAGGCCTGCAACTGTATCCTCGCCGGGGGTGAGACCGCAGAAATGCCCGGTGCCGTCCTTGATGGCATGGTCGAGCTCTCCGGCTTCGCTATCGGTGCCGCCGAGAAAGCTGACGTCATGAACCCTGCTGAGATCAAAGCAGGTGACGTCCTCATCGGCTGGCCCAGCGCAGGCTTCCACGCCAATGGCTTCAGCCTGGTCCGCCGCATCCTGGCCAAAGAAAGCATCAAGCTCAGCAAGAAGGACGCTGCTCAACTTCTCACTCCCACACTGCTTTATCACGAGCAGTGCTGGGGCCTGCGCAAAGCCAAGATCAAGCCTGCTGCCATGGCGCACATCACAGGTGGTGGCCTCGTCGAGAACCTTGGCCGCATCTTCACTCGCAACGGCTTTGGCTGCCATCTGAAGGTGCCGTTCTGGCAAAACGACGTCGTGCAGAAAGTCCTCCGCCACGCCGACCCGAGTGATGCCTGGGACACCTTCAACATGGGCATCGGCTGGGTCGCCATCATGGATGCGAAGCACGCCAAGAAAGCCCTCAAGGTTGGCAGCGCTGCCGTCGTGCTTGGCGTGATGGACAAGTCCGCCAAAGTCACCTGCGAGATCGCAAAGTAGATTCAACTCACTCCACAGCGAACCGTGCTCCCAAGCGCGGTTCGTTTTTTTGTGCCCGGCCTCAAAAACAAATCACCCGGCAGATTTTTGCCGGGTGATTAGAAACAAAGCCAACCAAAAAAAAGAAGCTTACTTGCCCCAGATCTTTAGCAGCGCTGCGGCCATGTCGGCGGGGCTGTCGGCCACGGCGATGCCGCACTCGGCGAGGATACGCTTTTTGGCAGCTGCGGTGTCGTCGGCTCCGCCGATGATGGCACCTGCGTGGCCCATGCGGCGTCCGGGAGGTGCGGTGGCGCCGGCGATGAAGGCGGCGATGGGCTTCTTGATGTTGTCCTTCGCCCAGAGGCCGGCTTCGACTTCGGCATTGCCGCCGATCTCGCCGATCATGATGATCGCTTCGGTCTCGGGGTCTTCGTTGAACATCTTCAGCACGTCGAGGTGGTTGGTGCCATTCACTGGATCACCGCCGATGCCGACGCAGGTGCTTTGGCCGTAACCACGAGTCGTGAGCTGCCACACGGCTTCATAAGTGAGGGTGCCAGAACGGCTGACCACACCCACATTGCCACGCTTATGGATGTAGCCTGGGGCGATGCCGATGCGGCAGCCGCCCTGGGATTTTTCGCCATGACCGGGAGTCACAAGGCCGGGGCAGTTCGGGCCGATGAGGCGGGTCTTGCTGCCCTTCATCGCCGCTTTCACGCGGATCATGTCGTTGACCGGGATGCCTTCGGTAATGGCCACCACGAGGTCGAGCCCGGCGTCCACAGCTTCCAGGATCGCATCCGCCGCAAAGGGCGGCGGCACGAAGATCACGCTCACCGTCGCACCGGACTCCTTCGCGGCCTGACTCACCGTGTCATAGACGGGCACTTTGTGGCTGCCGTGGTCAAAGGTCACTCCACCTTTACCTGGGGTCACACCCGCCACGAGCTTCGTGCCGTAGTCGAGGGAGGCTTTGGCGTGGCGGGAGCCGAAATCGCCTGTGATGCCTTGGACGAGGATGCGTGTGTCTATGTCAACGAGGATGGCCATGATGCGTGTGCGCTTGGGGGGAGGTGAAAAACAAAGATCGCCCGGAGAAAGGGCGCGCCATCATAGGAGAGCGCTCTCGAGCGTCAAGGAACGGAGCCAATCATTTCACTCAGTTCCAGGCGTCGGCTTTGGATGATGTCATCATAGGGTTGTAGAATTTATTGTTGACCGATCGTCTAGTTTCGCCACTTCTTCGCCGCATGGGAAGAACCTCTGACGCCAAAGAACGCCTGATCGAAGCCATGATCGAACTGATCTGGGCCGGCAGCTATGGCACCACGTCGGTGGATCACATCTGTGAAAAGGCAGGCGTGAAAAAGGGCAGCTTCTACCACTTCTTTGAATCGAAAACCGCCTGCGCGCTCACAGCCATCGAGCATGGCTGGGCGGAGCACCGTAAGCAGCTCGACCAGACGTTTTCTCCGGTCAATGCGCCGTTGGCCCGCATTTGGAAATGCTTTGCAGACTTTCAGCAGGAACAGCGGGAAATGCAAGCAAAACACGGTCGCGTGCTCGGTTGCCCCATTCATTCCCTGGGGGCTGAGGTCAGTACCATCGACGACAAGCTGCGCGACAAGCTCCAGGAGATCCTCTCCCAGTTCATCCGCTACTACGAAAGCGCCATCCGCGATGCCCATTACCAGGGCATTATTGAGGCACCTGACGCCCCAGCCTTGGCACGAATCCTGTTTGCCTATGGTGAAGGTCTGCTCCTCCACGCCCGTATGTGGAACGATCTTAGCCATCTCGATGAAATGGAAGCCGGTGCCCGGCGCATCCTCGGCTTCAAAGATACAGAATCTTGATGCATTGACCTTTCGTGCCCCTGCCTGACCTCTTTTCACTTTCAAATTAACCAACCGGTCAACTTTAACCGCCATCCCCACTTTCACTATGCCCCCCCCGCGCATCCTCCTCCCACTCGCCTTGTTCCTCGCCGCCTGCGGAAAGCCCGCTGATGGTGGTGGGCACGGTGGCGGTGCCATGCCGCCCGCACCTGTGACCCTCGCTCCTGTGGAGTCGAAGGAACTCGTCGAGTGGGAGGAATTCACCGGTCGTGTCGAGGCCCAGGAGATGGTCGATCTCCGCCCGCGCGTGGCCGGCTACATCACCCAGGTGCATTTCCAAGCTGGCAGCCTCGTGAAAAACGGAGACATCCTCTTCACTATCGACCAGCGACCCTTTGAGACCAAACTCCGCGCCGCGAAGGCCGAGGTGCAGCGTGCCGAAGCCAACATGGAGGCGGCCAAGCGCGAGTTCGACCGCGTCAGCTCTCTGCTCGCCGCCAAAGCCATCGCTCCTGAGCAGGCCGAGACCCGCGAGTCGATGTATAAGCAAGGTCAGGCGTCCCTGGAATCCGCGAAAGCCGCCGAGCACAGTGCCAGCATCGAGATGGAGCACACGGAGGTCAAAGCGCCCATCGCAGGTCGCATCAGCCGCGCCATCACCACGACGGGGAATTTTGTCACCGCTGGCACCACGCTGCTCACCACCATCGTCACCGTCGATCCCGTCTATGTGTATGCTGACATCGATGAAAACAACCTGCTGAAGCTCCAAGCCCTCCAGCGTGATAAAAAGCTCTTCACCAACGGCGATGGCCG
>JBILPY010000371.1:0-4793 GCA_044373575.1 Prosthecobacter sp.
ACACCACCCCCGCGTTTGACTGGTATAAAATCGGCCAGCCGCTCAGCAGCACTGACCGCAGTTACAAGGGCGGTTTCCTCCTCCACGAGCTCACCCTCGCCGGTGGGAAATACACGCCGAATGACGTGCATAGCTACCTCGGTTTTAGCCCAGCCAGCAGCAGTCCCGCCGCACTGAAGCTCGACTTCACCGCCTCGTTCATCGCCACCTTCGTTCAGCCCTTCACCCTCACGAAGCCCAACACCGTTAGCATCGCGGCTCCGGTGAAGTCTACCACGCTGAAGATCGATCCGAAAACTGGCATCTTCACCGGCAGTTCCAAGGAAGGCACACCTGCGGTGACCGTGCCCTTCGCCGGTATCCTCATCGACTACGAGGCCGGAGTCGATAAAAGCGGCCACGGTCACTACCTCCTCCCCGAGTCCAGCGCCGCCGACGCCCCCATTCACTCTGCCAACATGACTCTCGTGCCCGCACCCGCGGGGCCGTGACGATCTTGCTTGCCACTCGTGCGTGCTTCTGGCCTATGATCGACCATGCTCGAAGCACGCAACGTTGGTCTGGAAATCGATGCCCCACCGGGCTCGGAACATGAAAGCCTGCACCTCCTCCGCGAGGTGGCCTTCAGCGTGCCTCAGGGGCATCTCATGGCCATCGTGGGGCCTTCCGGCTGCGGAAAAACCACGCTGCTAAAGGTCATCGCTGGCATCGTGGAGCAAACCGATGGCGAATTGAAGTGGGAAGGCCGCGATCTCAAAGAGGAAGAGGATCTGCACCCAGGCGAACTCGGCTACGTGCCACAGTTCAGCGTGGCGCATGATCTGCTGACCGTGGAGGAATGCATCGCCAACAGCATGGCGCTGCGCACGCAGCTGCCCGGCACCGATGACTTCGAGCCAAAGCTGGACAAGATCCTCGAAATCACCGGCCTCACCGACTTGGCGGATCGTCGCATCAAAGTGCTGTCCGGGGGCCAAAAGCGCCGCCTCGGTTTGGCGCTGGAGCTTGTCACAAATCCATGCCTGCTACTCTGCGATGAAGTCACCAGCGGCCTCGACCCGAAGTCCGAACGCGAGATCACCGAATTGCTGCGCGTGCTCTCTCGCGAGAACCCGCGCCGCCTAGTCGTCAACGTCACGCACAGCCTCGCCAGCCTGGAGGCCTTCGACAGCGTGCTCGTCATGTATCAGGGCCGCCTCGTTTATCACGGCCCGCCGAAGATGCTCACGCACTACTTCACCGTCGAGCATCCGGAGGAAGTCTATCTCCGACTCACCCAGCGTGAAGCGCAGGGCTGGCATGAGTCCTGGCAGAAGAAGCGCGAGCATTATGAAAAGATGCTGCTCGAAAACGCCCCGCCTCAACCAAAGGAAGACGATCACGAGCACGAAGTCGTGGCCCCCGAAGAGCTTCCCAGCCCGATGAGCCAAGTCTTCACCCTGCTGCAACGCCGATGGACCATCTTCCGCCGAGACTCCGGCCAGGTCTGGCTGCATCTCGCCATGCTATTCGGCTTCCCGCTGCTCGTTGTCATCTTCGCGCTCGATGGCATCAAGCCGCTGAAGCAACTCAGCCAACGTCAGGACAGCAACATGCTGTACGAGATCCAACAGAAGTCGGATTACCTGGTGGATCAGCTCAATGCCGGCGGACTCGTCAGCGGCCTGATCATGCTGCAGGTCGTGCTCGTCACGCTCATGGCCAGCAACAATGCCGCGCGTGAAATCGCCGGCGAGCGCCTCATTCTCGAGCGCGAGAAACTCGGTGGCCTCAGCACGACGGCCTATGTCATCAGCAAGGTGCTTTTCCTCGGTGTCTTCGTTTTGGCGCAGAGCATCTGGATGGGCATCTTCGTGGATATGATCACCGGAGGCCTGCCCGGAGATTTGATCACTCAGCTCGGCCTGCTCGTGCTCGTCTCCGCCGCCATGACCAGTGTCTGCCTCGGCATCAGCGCCATGTGCCGCACACCGGAAAAAGCCACGATCCTCAGCATCTACCTCGTCGGCTTTCAGCTCCCGCTTTCTGGTGCCGTGCTCAGCCTGCCCGACTGGATCGAAGGTGCGGTGAATCCCTTCATCGCCGCCTTTTGGTCATGGTCCGGCAGCCTCCGCAGCATGAGCGACACCGCCTTTTACGATGCCGTGACCAAAGTCACCGACACCACTCTCGTCACGCCGGAGCTGGCGGGCTTTGTGCTAATCGCCCACATCATCATCGGCCTCAGCATGGCTTATGTGGGCAGCAAAGGCAGCCAGTGGGAGTAAAGACTGCGCAAGCAGCGCTCGATGATCACGTTTGATTTCGATCATGCGACTCCTCCTCACCTGCCTTTTCATCTGTGGCTCGCTTCAGGCTCAAAATCTCCGCCCCTGGAATGACTACCGCGTCATCCTCTGGATGGGTGAGAAAAGTCAGAAGTCGCTCGCCAATCCGAAGCTGCCGGAGCGATTTCGTGAACTTGGCATCAACAGCGGCATGATCGGCGCGGGAGGCGATGCTGCCTTTTACAAACAGCACGGCTTCGGGCACTACGTCGAAAACATCGTCAATGAAGGTCTCTGCCTGAAGTTCCGCTCGAAGGTCACGAACTGGGATCAGTTCATCAAAGGCTGGATGGACACGCGTGATCCGCAGGCACTCGTGCGCGACTACGCGCTCGATGATCCCGAGTGGCTGAAACGCATGAGTGATCGCGTGACCAAAACCGCCCGCGAGGCAGCGCCGCTCGCGCCTTTGCTCTACGATCTGCGTGACGAGCTCTCGACGACCATCTCGGCGAACCCGTTCGACTATGACTTCTCCGCCACCTCTCTCGCGGCGTTCCGCGAATGGCTGAAAACTCGTTACGCCAATCTCGATGCCTTGAACCAACAATGGGAGACCAACTTCCCGAGCTGGGAGTCGGTGATGCCCTTCACCACAGATCAGATCAAGCAGCGCATGGCCTCTGGAAAAGCTGGCCCTGAAGCAAAAGTGGACTGGGCCGAAGTGCGTGCCGTGAAGCTCGATCTCACCAAGGCGAAGAACGAGCGCACAGGCTGGAACTTCGCCCCATGGGCCGATCATCGGAGCTACATGGATCATGCCTTGTCACAGGCGCTGGCACACTTCCGCAAGGCATCTCATGCCGCCGATCCTGCCACGCCAGTCGGCATCGAAGGCACGCAGATGCCGAGCACGTTTGGTGGTTACGATCTCTGGCGCATGAGCCAGGTGCTTGATTGGGCGGAGCCTTACGACATCTGCAATTCACGCGAGATCTTCGGTTCCTTCATGCCGGGCAAGCCGATGCTCGCCACCGTCTTCGAAAAGGAAACCAACCCCGCCATGCGCCGCCTCTGGCATCTGCTGCTGGAGGGTGACAAAGGCTGCATCATCTGGTGGAGCGAGGACTGCGTCGATTGGTCGAAGCCCGATCTGCCGCTCACGGCGAAGGGCAAGGCCCTCTCGCCTGTGCTCAAGTCACTGCAAAGCCCGCTCGCGAAGCTCTTCATGCTCGCCGAGCGCGAGCGTGATCCCATCCTGATCCATTACTCGCAGCCCAGCATCCAGGCCGCCTGGCTCATGGAATCCACCGCCGATGGCAAAACATGGGTGCGCCGCTTCAGCAGCTTCGAGTCGGATCACAACCGCCACGCTGTCGTCCGCAATGCCTGGCTCAAAGCCCTGCAAGACATCGGCTTCAGCCCCACCTTCATCGCCAGCGAGCAGCTCGAAAAGGGGCTGCCGACTACGCCACGCCTGCTCATTCTGCCGCAAAGCTGGGCCATGAGCGATGCCGAACTCGCCGCAGCGCGCGCCTTCTCCAAACGCGAGCAGCGCCTCGTCATCGCCGATGGTCCGCATGGACTCTTCGATGAGCACGGCACGCTGCGAGCGAACCTCGAATGGCCCACGAGCAACAAACCCGAGTCCACACGTCTCACTTTCGGCACCCATTCTGGTGAGCAACACTTCTCCGAAACCAGCACCTCGCTGAGCGACTACCCCGTGAACCGCCTCAAGTCCGACTTTGATGCTTCTTTCATCGACAGCCTGCGCAAGCTCCTCGCAGATCATGGAGTCAGCGCGCCCGTGGCTGTGCCAGCAGAATCTCGCGTGCGAGTGCATCGCTTCAAAGTCGGTGACACAGCCCGTCTGATCGCCTTTGAGCGGAATGTGGAATATAAGATCCGCGAGGAACTGGCGCAGGTCGGCGGCAATGAGCAGCTCGAAAAGCCCGTGACCTTCCAAGCCAGGCTCCAGAAGCCCGGCCATGTCGTCAACCTCCGCACCGGCGAGCATCTAGGCGAAGTCAGCGAGTTTAGCGTCGCCCTCGATCCCTGGCAGCCCGCGCTTTTTGCGGTGATGCCTGGCAAGCCTGCGGGTGATGCGGTGGAGGCGCTGTTGGGGCAGTTGCCATCGCCCTGAGCTCGTGCCGCACCGCTTGCCACATCGCCCCAGCGGCCTAGTTTGAGATCAGATGCTACTGCCACGCCCCATCATTCATACCTTCATGCTGCTCGCCAGCGCCGTCTCTCCGGTGCGAGCGGTCAATCTGGAGGAGATGCCGGAATACCGTGCTGTGCGTCAGGCTCTGCTCGATGGACTGCCTGCCGTGGCAGCCCTGAAGGCCACCCGCCTCATGGAGGCTGCCGCACCGCGCTCCACCGAGCGGCAGACCCTGGCATCCCTGGCCGTGGAAGCCTGGGTGCGTGCCAGCGATGGCCGGGCTGCACTGAAAATCCTCCAAAGTGAGAAGGTGCCGAATGCCGATTTCTGGATCGCTCAAGCGCATGTGCAGGCCGGGG
>JBILPY010000373.1:0-4792 GCA_044373575.1 Prosthecobacter sp.
CCATCAACGACGAGGTCGGCATTGGCGGAAGATCCATTGATCAAAAAGGCGGCTAGGACTGCGTGCAATACAATCTTAAAGGGTTTGCGGTTCTCTTTCATTATCGGGGGGGGGGGCGGGTTGCGAAGGAAAATCTTTCTAAAAGCAGGTTTAAGACAAAAAGAGAGCCCCTAGATGGGTTAACCCAGAATATAAAAACACCTGATTTCAGCACTATTTATTAGGTTCTGACTGACCTTTGCCAGCCATCATTAGTTCGTCCCTCCAATGCCTGGCATCAGCTCGCACGGGATCTGGGATCAGATCTCTGACTGCCTCTCTCCGGCAGAGAATGGGGTCTGCTCAAGGGCTTTGCTGGGGTGAGAGGATGCTGGAATGGAAATCCCCAAAGGCACCCGAAACCCGCCCTGCTCCGCCGCAAAAGCACGAAGTGAGGCATTTTGCTGACCAAGATGTTTCAGTGATTGCCAGCTACTGTCGAAACCGTCGTTTTCGGCCTGGAATTGAAGGCCGCACGGTAGGCGGTGATCATCCCGAGAAGAAGGGCGAGCAGGGATTTCGGGCCAAACATGATGGCTGAAAATCCGGTGACAGGGACTGGTTTGGAGCCATCCCCACTGAACAACTTCCAGGGGATGAATTTCAGCCACATCTCTTCCAGGGAAAGGCTGGTCACTTCAGCAGCGGTGCGGCCTGTGCCGAGTGTTCCATCCGAGCTCTCATCGCTGGATGAAGTCTCTCCACTGTTCTTCAGACTGCGAACCTGGGAGGCGGGAGATTTACTGACAGTTTCATACATAAACATGAAGCCCGTAACGGTAAGCAGGTTCACAGACATAACTCCAGCGACCACGGCCAGCGCCGCCTGCTCCGCTCTAAAGAAGTCTGCCTTCGTCTTGCCTCGCTTCTTGCCCTCGCGCGTGTGGCAGTCATACGCATACTCAGGGATGGCGACATACTCACCGCTGCTGCGCAGTTCTTGGGCGAGCGTGTCGGGATCAAGTCCCGCGGTCTGGTCGTAAACGTAATTTTGCAGGTGATCAGGATCGCGGCTCTTCTTCGACAAGCATAGCAGGATGACCGCCTTGCTGATGAAAATGCGGCCCTTCGCCTGCTTCGGCGGGATACCGTCATTGATCACAAGATAGGAATCATGCAGCGCCTTCACTTCCTGCGTGAGGATGCCCCAGCAGTCCTCCGCGCTGATGGTTAGAAGGCGCTTCCACACATACTTGCCAAAACCGCTCTGCCACAATTCCAAGGCCCAATATCCAGCCAGTCTAGCATCACTCCGGCGGATGGCTTTCTGCATCGCAGAGGATACCTCGCTGAAGTTATAATGACGAATCGTGCGCAGTTGCATGGGGTTGGCGGGAAAGAGATCTGGGAGGTCCATGAATGGAGGCCTCGTCACCGTGACTTTGGGATTCCATCCGTTTGCATCACCAAATGATGCCGTGGGGTTTGAGTAGGTCGCAGGGTTTGGGAGGTGCCTTGGGGTGCGTCAATCGAGTTGCCACTTGTCCGCTAACTGCGTAGCTCTCCCCCATGTCCATGAAACTGCCCAAAGGGGTGACTCCCCGCAAATTCGCCCGTGCGCTTCAGGCGTGGCGTGAAAAGAAAGCGTTCAGCCAGCGGGATGCGGCTGAATTCCTCGGCATCAGCAAACGCACCCTGGAAAATTGGGAACAGGAACGAGCAACGCCCCGTGGCTATGCCGTGGTGGCGCTCATTCGACTCATCGACCCGCCTGCCCAACTTCCACCCTCCACCCATCGTAAGACGCGATGAAAGTTGCATCTCGTTGCGCAACGAAGTCGGGATGACTACGGCTCGCGAGCTTCCACCCCGAATCGCGCATGCAACGCGGCACGCACCGCATCCACATCAAAGAGATGCATTCGAGGGCTGGTGGCGAGATAGGGAATGATCCGCTGCGCCACCCAGTTGTCGATGGTTCGCGAACTGACTCCCAGGAGGACAGCCAGAGGCTTCTTTTTCAGCAGAGGTGATGGAGGATTGGGTGTTTGGTTCATACAGG
Organism: Prosthecobacter sp.; assembly: GCA_044373575.1. Classification (GTDB taxonomy): domain Bacteria; phylum Verrucomicrobiota; class Verrucomicrobiia; order Verrucomicrobiales; family Verrucomicrobiaceae; genus Prosthecobacter. The sequence continues at coordinate 2,042 of JBILPY010000373.1, forward strand.
GATTCGCATGTCAAAGTAAGGATGTGCAGGTTCATGGCATGATGCTGAACCACTGGTCGGCAGACTCCTTGGTCACCAATTCCCGGTAATGCTTGAAGATGATCGTCGGCGAATTGCCCGCCTCCAGGGCCACCTGCGCCGCGCTTTGCACCACCGCAATCCGGTAGCTGATGTAGGAGTGTCTCAGAGCATTGTGCGGCCATACGATGCCCAGGCTCCTTGCCAGACAACGTGCCTTGGTAAACAGTCCATCGTCTGGAACCACCGGACCATTCCTTTCGACCTTCTCCAGCCATCTGGCGAGATTGTCACTGATGGGCACGATCCGCCGTGATGCCGTCTTGGCCTGACCGGCGCGTAGCTCAATGATCTTGCGGCCAAGGTCCACAGCGCTCCAGTTCAGCCGGGCAAGCTCCGCACACCGCAGGCCTGAAAACCCGCCGATGGCCAGGATGGGAATCAAATCCTCCGACGCCGCCCGCATGAGCTTCTCCATTTGCTCGGGCGTGAAGATGCCGACGTCCGTGTCCACCTGCTTGCCGCGCTTGAGTCCCTCGGCCGCCGTGGGCTCACCTTTTGGCAAGTAACCTCGCCGCTTGGCAAACGAAAACAGCTCCTTCAGACGCTTGAGCCAGTTGTTACGGGTAACCATGGAATGCGCCCCTCGACGAAGCCAGCTATCAATCATGGCCCCAGTCACTTTGGTGATCTCACCAGGAAAGGACTGGGCAAACTGGCGGAACACCCCTTCAAGCATTTTTAAGTAGAGCGCACTAATACCGTCCTGCTTCTTGAGGAGGAGAAGCTCATCAACCACCCGAGGAACCGTGATGCCAGCCTCGTAACTGCGCGCCCTCGTCACATAATCCTCCACCGCCGTCAGCAAAGGAACCTGCCCTAGTTCACGCCGAGCCTGGAGGTATTCCTCGACGACTGAGACCAAGGGCAGTCCCAGCGGCTGGAGCATGCCCTGCACAGTCCGCAAGCTCTCCCGATCCTGAGGGCGCAGGTCATTGTCACTGCTCATGCCGCGTTGGATATTGAGGGCGGCCTTGCGGGCCTCTTCCTTGGCAGCATCCAGTGAGCCGAAGGTAAGCCGCCGCCGCTGCTGGTTGAGGTAGAAGGCGACAGTGAACCGTGGCATTCCACGGCAGATGCCCCGGTAGATGGGCACGGCAGCCGAGCCCTGTTTGACCACGGCCACAGGTTTGCCCTTTCCCCGAGAGGGGAGGGCATGAGTTGTCATGCTGTTGTCATGCATGACCATGGGTGGGGTGTCAAAAGACAGTCCCATGATGTCGTCCAAAGCCCGTAGAATATGGGCTTCTGAGTGATTGGTTGTCTTGTTTTGAGTGCTCTTTTTGTAATCCCTCCGGGATGCGGGTCTTTGTTGCGTGGTGTTCCGGTGGTGTCGCTTCGCTCGACCACCGGCTAATGGCTGGGATGCCTTCGGCATCATGATGCAGCACAGCGATCATTTGGGCTGACCTCCCGTAAAAATCTCACTCCCCACCAACGCGAGCATCAAATCCCGCACGCAATAGCCATCCTTCTCGCACGCATCGAGCATTGTCTCGATCTCGCGGCGATCGGAGTAGCGCACGGGCGTTCCGGTGGCATAGACGGTGAACTGGTGGAGCAGATTCCGTGCGAGTTGGCGCGGGTTGGCGGCGAGGAGGGCTTTGAGGTCGTGCACGTTCTTGAACTCGCGGCCGTCGATGAGTTTGCCGCTGGGATCGACCGGCGTGGCGAGCGTGTAGCTGAAGTCGTGACCCGCCCGATCGATGCCGGTGATGCGTTCACCTTCTTCGACACCGCGATAGCGGGTGCGCCAGCCGCCGAGAATGTCAAAACTCTCCAAGGCGAGGCCCACGGGATCAAACTTGGCGTGGCAGCCAGCGCAGGACTTTTCTTTCGTGTGCAGCGCCAAGAGATCGCGGATGGTTTTGGCACCGCGAATGTCCGGCTCCACGGCGGGCACACTGGGCGGTGGAGGTGGCGGCGGCTGACCGATGAGCCGCTCCATCACCCAGGCGCCGCGCACGACGGGCGAGGTGTTGGTGCCGTTCGCGCTGACTTTCAAAACAGCCGCCTGCGTGAGCAAGCCACCAAACGGACTGCCCTGCGGAGCGGGCACTTTCCGCATGGTGGAACCGCTGAGAGGTGGGAGCTGGTAATGTTTGGCGAGGCGATCATTGGCAAAGACGAAGTCGGCCTTCGCGAGCACGCCGGCGGGCAGGTTCTCGCGGATCATCGCGGTGAAAAAGGTGCGCGTCTCACGCTCCATGCTCTCCACGAGGTATTCGTCGAAGCGATACTCCGGGAAGAGCCGGATGTCAGGATCATCGCGCCGGATATGACGCAGACTGAGCCAGTAATCGGTGAAGTTGTTCACGAAGCGCTCAAAGCCGCCGCTGGCGATGAGACGCTCGGTTTGAGCACGCAGCGTCTTGGCATCGTGCAGCCGCTTTTGTGCCGCGAGATCGCTCAAACGCGCATCAGGCCGCGAGTTGGTCAGGAAGTGCGAAAGGCGAGCGGCAATGGCAAAGTGGTCATCGGCGGACTCAGGCTCGCGGAGGTAAATGAAGTCGCCTGAGGCCAAAAAGGCTTTGTAACCGGCCAGCAGCGCCTCTTTGAACGCCGCGCCTTTCTCCAAGCGCTCCGCGATCAGAGCATCAAACAAGCGTAGATCATCCTCCGCCACCGGTTCGCGTGCCGCGAGGCTCACAAAGCGACGCAGCAGGCGCTTTG
>JBILPY010000374.1:0-4787 GCA_044373575.1 Prosthecobacter sp.
GACGGCCTTTCTGGCGGTTGCCGATGTTCACGACGGGCAGCGCGAAGGAGGGAGCTTCGAGCAGACCGCTCGACGAGTTTCCGACCATGGCGCTGACTTCGCCGAGGATGGAGAAGTAACCTTCGGGGCCGAAGTTCTCCACCCACACGGCGTTCGTCGAGCTTTGACAGAAGGCGAGGATGCGCTCGCGAATGACGCTGCCCGCCATGTCGGCATTGGGCATGGTGAAGATGACGGGCAGATCAAGCAGACGAAGCGCGGCCATGAGAGCGTCGGTTTGCGGAGCGGTCTGCTCATACTCGCTCGTGGTGGGATGCAGGGTGACGAGCAGCGGCGGGGTGGAGAGATCGAGCTGGAAACGGCTCTCCAACTCCGCGCGGCTGAGGCGCTGGATGGAAAGGATGTTATCCAACGACAGCGCGCCGCAGCAGGTCACACGCCAGGGCTCCTCGCCAAGCTGGATGACGCGCTGGCGATACACCTCGGTGGCGACGCCGTGTAGGTGACTCATCTTCGTGAGCCCGTGGCGGAAGCGATCATCCATCGCGCCTTCGGTCAATTCGCCGCCGTGGAGATGGAGGATGGGGATGTTAAAAGGCACCGCTGCGAGAGCTGCGGCGAACATTTCAAAACGATCTCCGAGCACGACGAGGAGATCAGGTCGCGCGGTGGCGAAGTAGTGTCCGAAGCCTGCGACACCGAGGCCGATGGCGGTGGCGACAGCTTCGGGCGTGTCCTCATTTTGCAGGACGGGGATGCGGGCAGCGACGGGGAAGCCATCCTTTTCAATGAGGCTGACGGTGGAGCCGTATCGCGCGTCCAGATGCATCCCGGAGACGAGCACTCGAAGCTCGAGCTCGGGATGCGCGGCGATGCGCTGGAGCAGTGGCCGGTAGATACTGTAGTCCGACCGCCCGACGCTGACCACGGCGACGGATCTCACGAGAGGTCCTCCCAGCGGATCATGGAACCTTCGGCGATGTCCACCAGCGCACGGCGTCCGGGCACTTCATGGAATTTTGCCGGTGGGATGCCGGTGCCAGGACGACGCAGGACGAGCATTGCCTCCGTGATCGTGGTGCCCGCAGAGATCGAAGTCTGCGCCACGACACTGCGGCGGACGATCTTGGCGACGGCGAGTTCGGCTTCGCTCGGCTGCTTCAAACCGCTGCCGAGCAAGACTTCGACACGACGAATGCTGCGCACCATTTCAGCAAGGTCGGCAGGCTCCAGCGAGGCTTTGTGATCGGGGCCGGGCATCTCGCAGTCGAGCGTGAAATGTTTCTCGATGACCTTGGCCCCCGCAGCGACGGCGATGACGGAGGCCTCGATTCCCATCGTGTGATCCGAGTAGCCGATGGGCACGCCGAGCGCGGCACGCATGGCCTCCATGGCACGCAGGTTCACGGACTCCGGCGGCGCGGGGTAGTTTGACACGCAATGCAGCACGGTGATGTCGTCATTGCCTGCCGCGCGGATGGTTTCCACCGCCTCAGCGACTTCATCCAGCGTGCCCATGCCGGTGGAGACGATCATGGGTTTGCCATGACGGGCGATGTGGCGGAGCAGCGGCAGGTTTGTCAGCTCACCGGAGGGGATTTTAAAGATGGGCATGCCGAGTCCGGCGAGGAAGTCAGAGCTATCTTCATCAAAGGCCGTGGACATGAACATGATGCCCAGCTCCTGGCAGTAGCGGTTTAGTTCGGCGAAGGCTTCCAGCGGCAGTTCGAGGCGCTTCAGCATGTCGAACTGGCTTTCGGTGACACCGGAGTTCTTCGCCTGATACTCGGCCTGCGGGGCATCGGCGGTGACGAGGTGCTTGGCCTGGAAGGTCTGGAACTTCACCGCATCCGCGCCGGATTCTTTCGCGGCCAAAACGAGCTGCTTTGCGAGCGCGAGGTCGCCATTATGATTCACGCCCGCTTCGGCAATGATGAAGCAAGGGGTGTCGGCGGTGATTTGGGGCGGAAGGGACTGGCTCATGCTCTGGAGGAAAAGGTGGCTGCCTCCAGCGGGCCTGGAAACGTGGGCGACTGTGCCCGGAATCCACCGGACGGCAACTGCGGCTGATGGCGAGACGGATTTCCAGCTTGCCTGTCCTAGCGTTCTCGAACATTGATCGCGTCCCGCCATGCTGGTTTTCGCCTCAATGGCATGATCTCACCCTTCCAACTTCGTGTTTAACGCCCAGTCTATTCTCGTCACCGGAGGCACCGGCTCCTTCGGCCACAAATGTGTCGCCCGTCTGCTCAGCGACCCCGAGGTCAAACGTGTGGTCATCTACTCACGAGATGAGCTGAAGCAGTATGAGATGTCCCAGCGATTCACGGACAAACGCGTGCGCTTTTTCATCGGCGATGTGCGTGACCGCGAGCGTCTGCTGCACGCGATGGGCGGGATCGACACCGTCATCCATGCCGCTGCGCTGAAGCAGGTGCCGACGGCGGAATACAATCCCTTTGAGTGCATCAAAACGAACGTGCTGGGCGCAGAAAACGTCATCCAGGCAAGTATTGATGCCAAGGTGCGCAACGTGGTGGCACTTTCCACGGACAAGGCGGCGGCACCGATCAATCTTTATGGAGCCACCAAGCTCTGCTCCGACAAGCTTTTCATCGCCGCGAACAACGTCATCGGCGGTCAGGACATCCGTTTCAGCGTGGTGCGCTATGGCAACGTGATGGGCTCTCGCGGCTCGGTGATTCCCTTCTTCCTTGAGCGACGCAAGACCGGCGTGCTGCCGATCACGGACATGCAGATGACGCGCTTCAACATCACGCTCGAAGAGGGCGTGGACCTCGTCGTACATGCGCTCAATCACGCGCTCGGCGGAGAGATCTTCGTCCCACGCATCCCCTCCTACCGCATCGGTGATGTGGCCACGGCCATCGGGCCTGAGTGCGAGCAGCCCATCGTCGGCATCCGCCCTGGTGAAAAGATTCACGAGGAGATGATCACGGAGACGGACGCGCTTCAGACCATCCAAACAGAGAAGCATTACATCATCGTGCCGATGCTCTATGGTCACTCGGCAGCCGATGTGATGAAGCGCTACTCGGAAAAGCATCAAGGCACTCTGGTTCCGGCAGGCTTCTCCTACAATTCAGGCAAGAACGCGGAATGGCTGTCAGTGGATCAAATCCGCACGCTCATCCGCCAGTATTGTGATCCGACCTTCTCCGTGGATGCATGAGCGCCCCCTTCCTGCCCTACGGACGACAGAGCATTGATGAGGCGGACATCGCCGCCGTGGTGGCGGTGTTGCAGTCAGATTTCCTGACCCAGGGGCCTGCCATCCCACGTTTCGAAAAGTCAGTAACGGACTGGTGCGGAGCGAAGCATGGCATCGCCATGTCGAACGGCACAGCCACGCTTCATTGCGCCGCGAAAGCCTTGGGCCTGGGACATGGAGACTACCTTTGGACATCGCCCATCACCTTTGTGGCCTCGGCCAATGCAGGCCGCTACTGCGGAGCCAAGGTGGACTTTGTCGATGTCGATCCCGGAACGATCCTGATGTGCCCGGAGCGCCTGGAGCAGAAGCTTGTGCAGGCGGAGAAAAGCGGCACGCTGCCGAAGGTCGTCGTGCCCGTACACTTTGCCGGGCAGTCCTGCGACATGCCGCGCATCCATGCACTGGGGCAGAAGTATGGCTTCAAGATCATCGAGGACGCAGCTCATGCGCTCGGGGGTGAGTTTGAAGGCGAGAAGATCGGCAACTGTCGGTGGTCGGACGCGGCTTCGCACAGCTTTCATCCAGTGAAGATCATCACCAGCGGCGAAGGCGGGATGATCACGACGAACGACGACGAAGTCGCCTGGCGCATCGCCACTCTGCGCACGCATGGCATCACACGCGATGCCGGGCGCATGGTGAACGAGTCACACGGCGCATGGTATTACGAGCAGCTCGAACTCGGTTTTAACTATCGCATGACCGACATGCAGGCGGCGCTCGGAGCCAGCCAGATGACGAAGCTGGAAGCTTTTGCCGCACGCAGGCGTGAGATCGCGGATCTCTACGATTGCGAACTCGCCGGACTGCCGCTGCGGCCTCTGGCGCGTGATCCACGCGGCATCAGCGGCTGGCATCTTTACATGATCCGCCTGAACTTGGCGGAGATCCGCAGCTCTCGGCGCGAGGTTTTCGACAGCCTTCGTGCGCAAGGCCTCGGCGTGAATGTGCATTACATCCCCGTGCATTTGCAGCCAGATTATCAGAAGCTGGGCTTCAGCGCGGGCATGTATCCCGAAGCTGAGCGCTATTATGAAGAAGCCATCACGCTGCCGATGTTCCCCGCGATGACAGATGCCGATGTGCGCCGTGTGCGAGAAGCGCTGGCACTGGCAACGGGCGCATGATTCCATTCCCGTGAGCCACTCACCCAGCATCGGCACCCTCTGCATCCGCGCAGATGCCGGAGCACGCATGGGTGTCGGGCATGTGATGCGTTGTCTGGCACTGGCCCAGGCTTGGAAACTGCGGGGCGGGCGTGTGGTGCTGCTGACTCACGCGGAGGCCCCTGCCCTGGTGCAGCGCCTTCGTGATGAAGGGCTGGAGTTACAGCCTTTGCAGGCGGCCCAGGGCAGTCTGGAAGAAGCTGCCGAGGTGGTGAATCTGGCCGCTGAATACCCGGCGAAATGGCTCGTGCTGGATGGCTATCATTTCACAGCCGCTTATCGCGGAGCGCTGAAGGCTTCTGTATTGCGGCTGCTCATCATTGATGATCTCGCGGACACGGATCTCTCGGCTGCCGACATCCTTTTGAATCAGAACGCCTATGCCA
>JBILPY010000375.1:0-4774 GCA_044373575.1 Prosthecobacter sp.
GAGGTCTGGCTGGGAAACTGAACAGCCATTTTTCGTCGTCGGTTCGCGGCATTTCGTCGTCGGTTCGTGGCCTTCCATTCAGCCTCCACGGCTGCCTTTCCACCTTTCCTCATCTCGGCTCAAGCAGCGAGACCGCCATGCTGGCTCCCTCTCCCCGGCAGTGCATCTCCTTCACTCCAGGATTTCATTCCGGGGAGAGGGTTGGGGTGAGAGGCCAATGCCACGACGGCCGATCCAGGCCCCCCCTCACCTGACATGAGCCACTAGCCGTCGGAAAGCATCGCTTTGAGCCCGGCGAAGAAGTTCGTCGTCTCCTCCTGGCTGACCATCTCCTTCATGTGGGTGGTGTAGTCCACCTCCTCGACGTGCGTACGGTCGAGCTCCTTCAGGAAGGGGCTGGGCAGCTCGGTCTGGGTCTTGCCCCACTTCATGCGGGTGCGGACGTAGCTGATGGTCAGCTTTTGCCGCGCGCGGGTGATGCCGACGTAGAAGAGACGGCGCTCTTCATCGACGCGACCTTCGTCATAGCTGCGTTTGTGCGGCAGGATGCCCTGCTCCAGGCCCGGCAGATAGACGACGGGGAACTCCAGCCCCTTGCTGGCGTGCATGGTGATGAGGCAGACGCCTTTCTTCTTCTCGATGTCGTCCTTGTCCTCGCGCTCGTCATTCAACGTGATTTCATCGAGGAAGCCCGCGAGCCCGTCCTTGCGGTTGCGTTCGTCGTAGTTGCCGAGCTGCTTGAGGAACTCGCTCAGGCCGTTGTCCCAGCCGTTGTATTCCTCGGGTGTCTTGGCCAGCTTTTGCAGATACTCGCGGTAGCCCACCTCCAGGATCAAATGCTCGGTCATCTCGGCGAGCATCACGCCCTCGCTCTGCGCGGCGGCGGCATACTTGCTGATAATGCCGGTGAAGGTGCGCATGGCATTGCGTGCTTTCTCGGGGATCTGTCGAAGAAAATCTTCATCACACAGCGCCACCCAGACGCTGTGGTGCTTCTCCATCGAGCGCTCACGTGCCAGCTCCGCTGACGTGGTGCCGATACCCCGCGTCGGTGTGTTTAAAACACGCAGCAGGGCGATGTCATCATGCGGATTATGCATGGTGGTCAGGTAGGCCAGGATGTCTTTGATCTCCCGCCGATCATAAAAGCTGCGCGCACCGATGACGCGATACGGGATCTTCTTTTGACGGAATGCCTGCTCCAGAATGCGGCTCTGATCATTCGTGCGGAATAGCACGGCGAAGGACTCGTAGGGCTCTTTGTCGGCAAAGAAGGCTCGCTCGATTTCTTTGCCGATCATCTCGGCCTCCTCCTTGTCATCCTGCACCGCGACGAGCCGCACGGGCGCGCTGCCGACGTTGCGGCTCCAAAGTGTTTTGGGGCGGCGACCGGCGTTGTTGATGATGAGGCTGTTCGCCGTGTGGAGGATGGGCGTGGTGGAGCGGTAGTTCTCCTCCAGCTTCACCACGGTGGGGTCGGGGAAGAAGTTTTCGAACTCGGTGATGTTCGTGATCTCCGCGCCGCGCCAGCCATAGATGGACTGGTCGTCATCACCCACGACGCAGACATTGTAAGGCGCGGGGACGAGCGCACGCAGCAGACGCATTTGCAGGGAGTTCGTGTCCTGGAACTCATCCACCATGACGAAGCGATGCCTGACATACAGGGTCTCGCGCACCTCGGCATTGCCTTCGAGAAGCTGCACGCCGAGGCAGAGCAGGTCATCGAAGTCCATGGCGTTCAGCGCGCGCAGCTCGTTGGCGTATTTCTCACCCACGGCGGCATGGAGGTCTTTTTCGGGATCGCCCAGGCTCTCGCCGTAGTTCTTGGCTTTGCTGATCTTCGAGAGCACGGCCTGCGGATCGAGGGTCTCCTCTTTCACGAGCAGGTCCTTCATGGCGCGCTTCATCAGGCTGATCTGCTCGCTCTGGGAATAGATGACGAAGTTCTGCTTGTAGCCCACCTTCTCGGCGAACTCGCGCAGGAGCTTGGCGCAAAAGGCGTGGAAGGTGCCGACGATGACCTTTTTCCCCGAGTTGCCACGGCACATTTCCTTCACGCGCTCACGCATTTCGGCAGCCGCCTTGTTGGTGAAAGTCACGGCCAGAATGTGCTCTGGCTTGATGCCTTCATTGATCATGTGAGCGATGCGGGCCGTGACGACGCGGGTCTTGCCCGTGCCCGCCCCGGCCAGGATCAAAAGCGGCCCGTTAATGTGCGTGGCCGCCTGTCGTTGCTGGGGGTTGAGTGTACCGGTGAATCCGCTCATGAGAGCGCTCCCGATTGGATGGCTCGGGCCGGGTTGCAAGTGGCAATCATGGCCGTGCGCAAACGTTGAGCAGATGCCCGCAGACCTGATCGGCGCGGACGGCTGAGTGGGCGGGCAGCGAGGGGATGTCCCCCATGAGAACTGGCCAGTCTTTCTGATCCTCCGGCAGGCGTCCGTGGCTGCCCTTCACGAGCGTGGCATCCAGCGGGATGACATCCATGAGGTAGCGGAAGCCGAGCTTCTTCTTCGCCAGCGTGAGGCCGAGCTTCAGCTTGGGGAACTTGAGCTTCGGGTCGAGGAAAAGCTCCACGGGGTCGTAGCCGCACTTGCGGTGAATATCGACACAGCGGGCGAAGTCGGGCGCTTTGGCATCGTCCTGCCAGTAGTAGTAGGTGAACCAACTCCGCTCATCCGCGATGGCGATGAGATCGCCGCTGCGAGCGTGATCGAGCCGTGCGTAATTTTTCTCCACCTTCCCGAGCACCTGCTGCACGCCGGGGGTCTGCTCCAGCACGGCGCGGACTTGATCCATGATGGTGGGGTCCTTCACATAAATGTGCGCGAGCTGGTGATCGGCGATGGCAAAGGCACGCGAGCCACCGAGGTCGATGGTCTCCAGGCCGAGCTCTTCTTTGATGGAGACCCAGCCATAGTCCCGGAAGATGCGGTTCAGATGCACCGGGCGGTCCACATCGGTGATGCCATACTCGGAGAGGATCAACACTTTGATCTGACGGCTCTCGTAGAAGTCGATCAAGTCGCCCACCACCTCGTCGATCTGTCGCAGATCTTCGGCGATGACGTCCATTTTCAAGCCGACACGCTGGAGGTTGTAATCGAGATGCGGCAGATAGACGAGACTGAGCGTGGGCCAGTGCTTCTCCTCGATCCACTTCGCACTCGCAGCGATCCATTTGGAAGACTCGATGCCCGAAGCAGGCCCCCAGAAGCTCCTGAAGGGAAACTCACCGAGGTCGCGCTTCATCCGATCCCGCAGAATCATGGGATGCGTGTGGATGTCGAAGACCTTGCTGCCATCGCTGAGATACAGCGGACGCGGCGTCACCGTGTAGTCGGCGGTGGAGTGCATGTTGTACCACCAGAAGACCTTTGCGCAGGTGAACTCACGGTCGCCTTTGCGCAGCATGTCCCAGAGCTTCTCCCCCTGCACGAGCTGCTCCGGCTGCTTCCAGAAGCGATGCTCCGCGTAGTCGCGATCATACCAGCCATTCGCCACGATCCCGTGGTCACGCGGCATCCGACCGGTGACGTAGGTGGCCTGTGCCGTGCAAGTCACAGCAGGAACCACCGGCTCGATCAAAGCACTCCGGCTCCTTTCCATAAAGGCGCGGATCTTCGGCGTATGCTCGCCAATGAGGCGGGGCGTCAGGCCGACGACGTTCAGGATGGCAGTGCGATTCATGGGCGGAGTCGCCTCAGCGTTGAAACACGCCCGGAGTCAGCATGGCGGTCTTCTTCGGCTTCGGAGCTGGTTTCTCGTCGAGATTCTGGGAGAGATCGTCTTCACTCACGGTGGAGGCGACGCCATCGGCGGGGACTTCGACTTTGCTGATCCAGAGGAGGGCGTTGAGGATGGTTTTGCGGAAGTCGCCGTTGCCCCAGTTCTTGTGGAAGTGACCGCCGGTGAAGCCAAAGCCGCGCCCGCCATCGGCACGCTCCACGGCCCACATGGTGGACTCCTGCGCGCCTTTCTCCGCCTGGATGTGCGGATACGGTCCCTTCGGGTAAACATAGGGGCCATCTCGCGTGGCGTCCGGCGGCGTGGCGACGAGGATGGGGACGAACTTCATGCCAGCATCTTCAGCAGCGGTGATGCCATCTTTGAAAGCAGGGCGGAAGCGCATGTTGATGTACCATTCGTCCTCGATCTGGAAGGGCTTCACGCCGCTGGAGATCGGATGCGCCGGAAAGCTGGTGAACTTCGGCTCCCAGATCGGATTGCAGGAAAAGCTGTTCTCGTAGTGCCCGCCGAGCCATTCTTTAAACTCAGCGCCGCCGAGTTCGGGCACGACCTCCACTCCGTAGTGCATGACGCCAAAGCCGACGCCTTTGGCAATCAGCGCGCGCAGTGTCTCCAGATGCGTCCCCTGCACGGCGGGGTGGCCTTTGCCGCCGTCGGCATAGATCACCACGGCGTCTGCATCGGCAAAGGTGGCCTCGTCTTTGACCCAGCCCATCTCGTGACGGTCCACGACGAGATTCGGCACGGTGGCGAGGCACTTCTCCAGCAGGGTGGTGCCAGCTTTGAACTCATGCATCCCCGGCGGATGGGAGGGCTTCCCGGCGATGAGGACGAGCTTGTGTCTGCCATCCGGTGTGACGGCGCTGGCGGCTGCGGTGAGAAGAAGTGTGGCAAAAAGAAGGCGCATGGTGGGGCCGAAGGATGCACGGCGAAGCGTGGGCATGGCAAGATGAGAATGATCAACGGTGGTCAAAATATCTGCGGCATGATTGGAGCCGCCCGCCACGAACGTAGTGCGGTC
>JBILPY010000376.1:0-4761 GCA_044373575.1 Prosthecobacter sp.
GCCGCTTGATGCGGCTCGCTTCAGCCGCGTGGAATTGATTGTCCTGCGTGGCTGATTCCAGCCAAGCAAAGTCGAGTTGAGTGTCCATGATGGGCGCGGAATGCCCCAGCGAATTGACACGGCCCTGATGATGTTCTCCTCATCATCGCAGCCCGTCACCCGCAAGGGGGCGGGTTGCTTTTTTAGGCTGCCTCCACGGTGAACCGTTTCGCCAATGCCCTGCGCACCTTGGCGGGGTCGAAGAAGACCTTGTGACCGATCTTGATGTAAGGGATGGTCCGTCGCGCAGTTTGCTCTCGCAGCCAACGCAGTGATGGAACCGCGTCTGGATGCCATTCGGTTTTGAGCAAGGTGGCAGCATCCACTAAGCTTGTGGATGCTGCCGTTAATTCGATGGGGGTGGATGCACTGGGTTTCATTGCATCCGTAATAGTATGTCAAAATCCGCAGAGACAAGCCATGGGCAGGACAAGCAAAGGCGGTAGCTTGTCCGAAGTCTTCAGCTATCCGGCTTGACTCTTTTTGGCATAGGGTAGGCCAAGGCCTTTTAAAGCTCTCTCTATCTGCCTTTTTTGATCGTCGATGTCTCTGCTCAGAAAATCTGATGGCAAGTTTTCGTGTTTCTCCATTGCCTCTTTGATGTCCTGCCAGTCGGGGAACGTGATGTTCATCATCGCTCCAAATGCATCGCCGAATGATTGACCTAGTTGAGGTTGTGTCGCTCTCATGGCGGCCTCGATTTGAGCATGTTTATATGATTGTAAAACGGCGGCCTTGAATTGCTCCACAGGAGGCTTTTTGCTTGGTTTCCTGGTAACTTCGATGCACTCCGAGAGGTGTTTGAAAAACGCGCCATCACCCCTTTTCAATGCACGATCACAGATGGTCTTAAAAACCTCAGAGCGGGCTTTGCGAAAGGTTTCGTGGGCTTTGCGAATGGTTTCGCGAATCGACCCTTCCTCGTGTGGATTTGCCGCGATCTTTGGAGGATTATCTTCTTCGAGCGCACCACGGACCAAAACCAACAAAAGCCGGTGCATTGGCTTTCCTTGTTGTGCGCGTGCTGCCTCCCACAGCCAAGCATCTTCGCCGCCTTTCGGTGGGGGAACTTCACCAATCAGGAAGTTCAGCATCTTGAGGTCTTCTAAGGTGGCCGGATGGAGCGCAGGCCGGTCGTAGCGATTCCGTCTCATGCCATCCTCCTTTTCTCATCAGCCTTGCCAGTCTTGCTGACGGTGATGGGAATGATCTTCCTGCCACGCGGCGGCGTGATGTTCCAGAACTCCTGTGCCTTGGCCTTCCGTTTCTTTGCGACTTTTAGGTAGTGGTCCTTCACCACGGACTCAGAGTTGCCACCCTCAAGCGCGGCGGTCGAAACGCTGTCGTGGCGTCCAATGGAATAGGTGAACCACGAGTGGCGGCAGATGTCTTGTGACAGTCCAAACATGCGGCGGATGTTTCCCAAGTCCCTGCGCACATCGCGGTCGGGCAAGATCGGTGTCGGGTAGGCTTTCAGCCATGCGGCAAGATTCGGCTGGACGGTCACAGTGCGGGCACCGGATGACTTGGGCGTGAGTTCAGCGGGAAGCTCGATCTCTCCATGCTCCAAGTCGATCAATTCATGCTGGCGAGGATGCGCCGAGAGGCGGACGGCCTCAGACTCAGGACGCAGGCCAGCGAACAGCAGGAGTGCATAGTAGCGGCAGAACTCGCCATCCTTATAGCCTACAAGGTAGTCGAACAGCTCCCGCACTTGATTGGGGGCCAAGACTTGAATGGCCTCGCGTTGTTGCTCGATGGCTTTCTTATCGAAGTGAGAAACGGCAGTGACCGGATTCTCAGGGGTAAACCTTTGCTGCCGGTCAGATGCCCAAGAAAAGAACGACGAGAGGTCGAGCCGGTTGTTGTTGTAGGTTTTGCGCTTGGCCTTGTTCACGCCATCACGATCTCGCAGGGCGTCCAGAAAACCTGCCACGTCTGCCGTGGTGATCTCGTGGACACAGACCGACTCTGCACCACGTGCGTCGAGAAGGTAGGCAAGGAAGCGGTCCAAGGTGCTCTTGAGCTGACGCAGTGACCGTGCCTGTAACCCGCCCTTTCGTTTGGCATTCTCAAACTCTTCAATGGCGTCCTCAAAGTCCTTTGGATTCTCGGTGTCGTAGTGGTGCCGCACGAAATGGTCGATGACCGTATCCAGCGTGTAGCGGTCCCCTAGCCGACGAAACGCAGCCTCGGCTTGTTTGATCTGTTCGGCGGTCAGTGTTGTGAATGTCTGCTTGAGTTGAACCTCACTGTTCAGCCGTTGGACTTTGAGTGTTGCCAGCAGGCCTTCAGCTTGAGCCTTAGATTGGAAGGACCGCCGCTGCCATTTTCCATCCTCCTGCCAGCCTTGGACAAGGTAAGTCGTCCACGAGTAGGGCGTCACGATCTCCACGCCGTCTGCGCCTATGGTTTTGCGCTTCTCGGTTTTGGTGATCTCACGAATCCAGGGGCCTTTAGTTGTTTTCATCGGCCTGCATTCTCCCGCACAAGGAACGGGAAAACAAGCCTTTATTGCAGTTCGTGTTGCACCGGAACTCTGGAAACCTTGATATTGCGGCAATGGTTGCAGTTTCGAACCCTGCACCGCGCACCATTTTGTTATTGAAACACGAGTGCTTTGAACGGCACTCGTTTTTTATTAGCCTGATCTGGGCATGAAAAAAGGCAGGCTTTGGAGGCCTGCCTTTTTCGTTGGAGGGGACAATTACGCCACCAGAGTCTGCTCGCGGGCGGGGCCGATGCCAAGGAGGCCGATCCGGGCTCCGGTAAGCTCTTCGACGCGCTTGAGGTAGGACTTCGCGAGCGGGGGAAGATCAGCGAAGTTTTTGATCTGGCTGAGGTCGGTTTTCCAGCCGGGATGGCTTTCATACACAGGCACGCAGGCTTCGATGTCCTCGATGGTGCTGGGCGGGTAACTGATTGTCTGGCCGCGCAGAGTGTAAGCGGTGCAGATCTGGACTTCATCGAGCCCGTCGAGCCCGTCGAGATTGGTGATGGCGAGTTCGTCAGCTCCGTTCACCATGACGGCATAACGAAGAAGCACGGCATCGAGCCAGCCGCAGCGGCGGGCGCGTCCGGTGGTGGCACCGAATTCGCGGCCCATGTTGTGGAGCATGTCGCCGATGGCGTCGTTTTCCGTGACGAAGGGGCCACTGCCGACACGGGTGGTGTAGGCTTTGCAGACGGCCACGACTTTGTCGATCATGCGTGGAGGCACGCCGGAGCCTGTGCAGGCACCGCCGGAGGTGGTGTTCGAACTTGTGACGAAGGGATAAGTGCCGTGGTCGATATCGAGGTAGGTGCCTTGGGCGCCTTCGAAGAGGAGGCTTTTGCCAGTCTGGATGGCTTCATGGCAAGCCACGACGGTGTTCGTGATGTGCGGGGCGAGAATGGCGGCGGCGGCGAGAACTTTTTCAACGGTCTCTTCGACCGGAACGGCTTCGATCCCGGCAGCGACGATGACTTCGTTGTTGCTGATGATGCGCTCGCGCAGTTCGACAGCGAGCTTTTCAGGCTGGGTGAGCAGGATGGCTCGGAGGCCGTTGCGCTCGATTTTATCCGCATAAGCTGGGCCGATGCCGCGTCCGGTAGTGCCGATGGCCTTGGCTCCACGCTTCGCCTCGCGGGCGCGGTCGAGAGCCTTGTGGTAAGGCATCACGAGATGGGCGGTTTCGCTGATAAGCAGGTTCTTCGGGCTGATCTTCACGCCTTGGCTGCGCAACTTGGCCATTTCTTCGAGCAGGCCGAAGGGATCAATCACGACGCCGTTGCCGATGATGCAGAGCTTGTCCTCCCAGAGGATGCCGCTGGGGATGAGGTGCAGGATGTATTTCTGGCCGTTGCTGATGACGGTGTGGCCTGCGTTGCTGCCGCCTGCGGCGCGCACGACGACGTCGGTGTTTTCGGTGAGGAAATCGACGATCTTGCCTTTTCCTTCATCGCCCCACTGGGCGCCGACTACGATGGTATTGGACATTTCTTGGAGTGATCGCGGCATGAGGCCGCTAGGTTGAGTTGGGGGACAAAAAAGAAAAGCTGTCAGCCGTTCAGGCCGACAGCATTGTTCCGGCCTCGTGGTTCCGCATCAGGCGGCGAGATTCATGAAGGTGAAGACCGCATAACCAATGGCACCGAGCGCGATGAAGCCGAGTGCGTAAAGCGGGCCGTAACCATTGCTCTTTGGCTTTGCCTTCGGGCCGAAGCCCTTGCGGGCGCTGCGGTCGATGGCGATGGCTCCGTAGCCTTTGCTGGTCATGGTGTGCGTTGCAGGAGCGTAAGCTTCGGCCTCATCGGCATAGTCGCCAAAGAAGACGACCTCGACGTGGCCGATGTTGAAGCTGCCGCCGTTGGCCATCTCCAGGCTTTCCACGCGCTGACCGCTGACGGAGGTGCCGTTGGTGGAACCGAGATCGGTGAAGATCCAGGCGTTGCCATCGAAGAGGAATTCACCGTGGTGACTGGAGATCGAATCGTGGGGGAGCACGATACTGTTGTCATCGGCGCGGCCCAGCGACAGACGCTCGGAGCTGAGTTCGACTTCGCCGGATTGTCCCTCGGGGGTGGTGAATTGGATTTTTGCCATAGCGAGGATGGATTTAGCAGGGGCCGCCGGGAGTGGCAAGATGGAATAAACTACACCGCGTCACGAGTCAGGACGCTGTCCACGAGACGCATGGCACCGCCTGGGTTGGCATTTTGCAGCGGAGCAGGCAGACAATC
>JBILPY010000040.1:0-15434 GCA_044373575.1 Prosthecobacter sp.
TGATGGTGGAAAACATCGTCCGCGTGCTCGGCGAGCGTCAGCATGAACTTGGCCGCAAGCTCACCTCCAAAGAGCGTCTCCAGGCGGTGCATGAAGCCGGCGAGCAAGTTGGCAGCCCGATGTTCTTCGGCGTGCTCATCATCACGCTCGTCTATCTGCCCATCCTCGCGCTCACCGGCATCGAAGGGAAAATGTTCCATCCCATGGCCATCACCGTCATGCTCGCTCTCGGCGGTGCTTTGGTGCTCGCACTCACGCTCATGCCTGCGCTTTGCTCGCTGCTGCTGACGGGTAACATTAGTGAAAAGGACAACTTCCTCATGCGCTGGTCGAAGGCCGCTTATGCACCATCTCTCCGAATCGCATGGACGACACGCTGGGGCGTGGTCGGTGGCGTCGTGGCGCTGCTCGTCGCTACGGTGCTTGTGTTCATGAATCTCAAACAAGAGTTCGTGCCGACACTCAACGAAGGCTCGTGGACCGCAATGGTGTATCAACCTGCCAACACCAGCCTCAAGACCTCATTGGATCGCTGCATCAAGACGCAGAAATATCTGATCGAAAAGGTGCCGGAAGTGACACGCACCTTTGCCCGTGTCGGCACCAGCGAGGTGGCGACAGATCCCATGTCTCCCGGCGAATACGACCTCTACGTCTTCTACAAACCCCAGTCCGAATGGCGTAAAGAAAACGGCAAGCCGGTCAATCGTGACCGCCTGGCCGAGCTAGTTCGCGAAGAACTCGCCAAAGAAGTACCCGAGCAGGATTACGACTTCGCTCAGCCGATTCAGATGCGCTTCAACGAGATGCTGGAAGGCTCCCGTGCCGACCTCGCCGTGCGCATCTTTGGCGATGACTACGACACGATGGAAAAGGTCGCCGGTCAGGTGAAGGAGATCCTTGAAGGCATCGCTGGCACCGACAACGCCGAGTTTGAAAGCCAGGGCCGCGTGCCCGTGCTGGAGATCCGCGTGGACCGCGCCTCAATGCTCAAATTCAATGTCGAGGCCTCTGAAGTGAACGCAGCCATCACCACCGCGATGGCCGGACACACCGCAGGCATGTTGGTCGAGAACAATCGCCGCCGCGCCATCGTCGTTCGTTTGCCAGAAAATCTGCGCAACAACCCCGAAGTGATGAAAGCCCTGCCTGTGCGCACACAGGACGGCTCGCTCATCGCACTCGGTCGTCTTGCCGACTTCGTCGAAGTGCCGCAGGTCGATGCGATTGGCCGTGAGGATGGACATCGTCGTGTCGGCCTGAATGTCGATCTCGCCGGTGGCACCGACTCCGAAGCCTATGTGAATGCCGCGCGTGCCAAGATCGCCTCCAGCGTGAAGTTGCCAGACGGCTATCGCGTCGATTTCGGTGGGCAGTTCGAGCATCTTCAGGAAGCCCGCGCCCGACTCATGGTCGTCGTACCGCTCGCTCTGGTGCTCATCTTTGTGCTCATCCACGCCACCTTCAAAAGTGTCACGCAGACGCTCATCATCTACACCGGCATCCCGCTCGCTATCACCGGGGGTGTGCTCGCCCTGTGGATGCGCGGCCTGCCATTCAGCATTAGCGCCGCCATTGGCTTCATCGCGCTGTGCGGCGTGGCCGTGCTGAATGGCGTGGTGCTCATCAGTTGCTTCAATCAGCTCCGTAATGAAGGCCGGAATGCCGAAGAGGCCGTCACCGAAGGCAGCCTGCAACGTCTGCGCCCTGTGCTCATGACCGCCCTCGTCGCCAGCCTCGGCTTCATCCCCATGGCCATCAGCGAAGGAGCCGGAGCTGAAGTCCAGCGCCCACTCGCCACCGTGGTCATTGGCGGAATCGTCAGCAGCACTTTCCTCACGCTCTTCCTGCTGCCGGTACTCTATCGCTGGCTTGTCTGCAAGCCAAGACGCGTTCGCGTGAAGCATGAGGAGCACATGGCCGTCGGCCAAGTCGCAATCTAAAACCACCTTCCATTCGATTATGAAAACAAGACATAACCCTATTTCACAATGCCTCAAGATGGTCAGTTTCGTCGCGACACTGTTATTCAGTCTGATGTCCACGTTTGCCTCCAACAGCATCCTGCTCAGCGTGGACATGAAAGGTAGCCACAAGCAGCACTCCGGAAAAGACACTGCGGAGGAGCACATCCGCTGGCTGGAGATCAGCGCTTCCTCCATGTCACTCATCCAGCCTGCTCAAGTCACCCTGGAGTGGCACTTTTTTGCGGATGATTTGAAGGCCGATGAAGTCGTCGAGCATGTGAAAGGCAGCGAGGTCATCGAGATGCAGCCCGGCAAAGTAGTGGAGATCAAGACCAAGGAAACTGTTTTTTCCTATGTGAGGCAACATGCTGAGCGCGTGAGCGGCGGGCGACGTGCCAGCTACAAGCGCGTCGAGGCGACGGGAACACGTTATCACGGTTGGGGTGTGCGTGCCTTGATGGATGGCAAGGTGATTGCTGAAGCCTTCAGCAGTCGAGATATTGCCAAGCTTGTGGAGTCCCCCTAGACCTTCATTTTTCACGCAGATCATGCTCACCCCTACTCCATCATCCGCAGACTCATCCATGGCCGCATTCTTCAAGAAGCCAGGCATGAGGACGCCTATCACACTTGCCCCCTTCCTCTTGCCGAGCTTGTCCCTCTCGGCTGCGGAGGCGTTCAAGTTTGATACGAGCTACCAGACTTATGATGAGTCGGGCGGGCGCATGTTCATCGAGTCCTACTATTACCGGGGAGAGATGTTCCTGTCTGAGGAGACGAGTTTACGCTTTCAGATCCTGCGGGATGCCATCACCGGCTCCACTCCGATCGGTGCGTTGCCGGGTGGCACCCAGCCCTTCCTCACGGACATCGAAGATGTGCGCCAGGGCGTGCTGGGAGCGCTTTCTCAGCAGATCGGCGATCATCGTGTGGAGCTGGAGCTGTCACACAGCCGGGAGAGCGACTACCTCTCACAGGGCATCTCGCTGAGTGACAAGTGGGAGCTGAATCAGAAGAACACGACCGTGTCTTTCGGGCTCAACTACCTCAATGACACGATCGTGGTGATCGGCACAGATGATCAGAAAAAGAAGAGCTACGATCTCTTCCTCGGCCTGTCCCAGCTCCTGGACAAAAGCACCGTGCTCAGTGCGAATCTGACGCTTGGATATGCCGAAGGTTATCTGAACGATCAATACAAGGCGATCCAGCGCGATGAGCTTCTCTTCGGTATTCCGGTGACAACCCTCTACCGGGAGAACCGCCCTTCCAGCCGTCTTCGTGGAGTGCTTCAGCTTCAGGGCACGCACTACTTTGAAAAGACGAATTCTGTACTGGATGCCGTCGTTCGTCTTTCGCAGGACGACTACGGCGTCTTCTCCCAGAGTCTGCAACTAGAGTGGCGGCAGGAATTGTTCAGCAGGCTGGAGATCACGCCCTTCTTCCGCTACTACCAGCAGAGCGCGGCGGACTTCTTCCATAACACACTCAACGAGGTGAATGTCGGCACGCCGCAGGACTATCCCGACGGCACGGGGCCGAACTACTCCGCTGACTACCGGCTGTCTTCCATGGCCACGATGAGTCTGGGTTTAAAAGCTCGCTTCCGTATCACGGAAAACATCTCCCTCTCCGCCGCCTACGAGCATTACGACATGAGCGGCATCGGCGGCAATCAAGCCCCTGCCGCTGCCTACCCAACGGCCAACATGTGGACCTTCGGTGCCCATTTCCAATTCTGATCCAGCACCATGTCGAAGCCCGTCCCCCAGATCCATCTCGAGCCAGATCCACGCGGCGTGCGGCGCGTGGCCTTCCGCGCGCTGGGCACGGACTGCGCCTTCCAGCTCCGCTGTGAGGAAAATAAAGTCGCACTGCAATTCGTGGCTGATGCACTGGGCTGGCTGAGTGCTTTTGAGGCGAAGTTCTCCCGCTTCAAGCCGGACTCGATGCTCTCAAAGATCAATCAGGCGGCTGGCAAAGAGTGGGTGCCGGTGGATCAGGAGATGGAGAAGATGCTCGATCTCGCGGATGCCATGCATCGTCTGACGGAAGGCGTCCTCGATGCTGCGACACTGCCGCTCACGAAGGTGTGGGACTGGAAGGTCGTGCATGAACGACTGCCCAGCGATGATGAAATCGCCAAGGCCATGTCGCTTTCCAACTGGAACGATGTGCATCGTAAGCCGGGTAAAGTCTTTCTCTCTCGTGAAGGCATGGGGCTCGACTTTGGGGGCTTTGGTAAAGAGTACGCCGTGGACCAGGTCATCGCCATCGCGAAGCAGCATGGGATCCAGGACATCCTCGTGGATCTCGGGCGCGACATCTTCGCCATCGGTGGCAATGGCGTGCATCCCTTCTGGCATGTCGGCATTCAGGATGGCATCAAAACGGATCAATGCGTCGGCGGTCTCGCTGTCTCTGGTTATGCCGTGTGTGCCTCGGGTGACTACGCGAGACGCTTTGAACACAACGGTGTGCGCTATGGTCACATCCTTGACCGCCGCACGGGTTGGCCTGTGCGGCATGGCTTGCGTGCTGTCACCGTGATCGCGCCGAGCTGCCTGCTGGCGGGCATCTACTCCACCTGCGTCTTTATCCTTGGGCTGCGTGAGGGACTGCTCTTCGCCGACCGCGCTCCCGGTGTCGAGGCCTGCGCACAAGATGAGCATGGCCCACATGCCACCCGGGAGTTCCGCAAATTCCAAGTCCAGGCTGCCTGATCTGATTCTCCAAAAACCGAACCAAACATCATGAAACACACCCTCATCCTCGCCATCAGTTGCCTCAGCCTTTCCGCTGCGACAGCCGCCGAACCCAAGGTCGGAGCCTCATTGCCAGCTCTCAGCGGCCTGCTTCCTGGAGCCTCGCTGCCAAAAACTTCGGGCAAAGTAGTGCTCGTCGATTTTTGGGCGTCCTGGTGCGCTCCGTGCAAAGCCTCCTTTTCTGCGATGGCGCGTCTGCACCAGAAGTATGCCTCGAAGGGTCTCGTGATCATCGGCATCGGTGTCGATGATGAACTGGCAGACTACCAGGGCTTCGTGGCGAAGAACAAAGTCGCCTTCACCCTGGCTCACGACACGCAGCATAAGGCAGCGGACTTCTTCAATCCACCGACGATGCCCAGCAGCTACCTCGTGGATCGCAAAGGCGTGATCCGCCATATCCACAAGGGCTTCAAAGGTGCCAAGACCGAAGCGGAATACACCGCCGAGATCGAAGCGCTGTTGGCTGAATAAACTTCACCCCATCCCCACCGTGATTAAACCAATCCTCCTCACTACCGCCGCCATGACCGTGATGATGCTCAGCAGTTGCTCCCAGCATCTCGTGCGCGTGAAGCCCTACCAGCGCGGCAATCTGGCAAACCCGCTCATGGACGCAGGCCGTGACTCCCTGCTGCTGGCGATGACCCAGCACGCCTACTTCTCCCGCGAAGCCAGCTTTGGCGGTGGCGGTGTGGGTGGTGGCGGCTGCGGCTGCAACTGATGCTCATTTTATCAACAAACCGTAAACCCTTGAACTCATCGAACCTCCATGAATGCCTCCACTTTCCTTCTCAAACTGAAACGTCTCTCTAAGCGCGCCAGTTCCCTGCTCATGCTCTTCCAGCGAACTCCAGCGGCGCAGATCTTGCTGCCTGCAGAGTTTAATCTCGCCACATCGGCCACCTTCTTTTCACCCGCACAGTTTGCCATCGCCACGGTCGTTGGGCTGGGCGCTTACGATAGTGTGGCTGGCGCGACGACACTCTCTCAAGTGGCTCCATCGGCTGGTTCGACGACTGTGCCGGTGACATCAGGCGTGGCTTTAAATGGCCTTTTCCAAGTCACGGGAAGTCCCAGCCAGCCCAAGTCGTGGCAGGTCTCCAGCGGTACACTGCCTGCCGGTCTGACTTTGACTAAATCCACGGGAGCCACGGCAACCCTGACGGGCACAACGACGGAAGTCGGCAACAAAACCGTCACGATCAAGGCGTGGGAGAATGCTGGTTTCTCGGGAGGACAGGTGTCGAAGGTCTTTACCATCAGTGTCGCTCCGAACCCAAGCATCACCACGCATCCGGCCTCGACGTCCGTCAACAGTGGGGGAAGCACCACGCTGACGGTCTTGGCCACTGGAAGCACGCCCCTAACTTATCAATGGTATGAAGGAGCCAGCGGCACGACCACGAATCCTGTGGGAACCAACTCCGCTTCGTTCCTCACGCCAGCACTGACGGCGACAACGAGTTACTGGGTGAAAGTCACCAACTCAGTGAATACGACGGGAGCAAACTCGAACACCGCGACGGTCACTATTCGGCAACCGGCCGCCATCACGACACATCCCGCCTCGACCTCGATCAACAGCGGGCTTACCACGACTTTATCCGTAGTCGCCACCGGAGATGCGCCATTGACTTATCAATGGTATCAAGGTGCCAGCGGTGTGACAACGACACCCGTGGGAACAAACTCGGCGTCTTACACAACACCGGCTTTAAACGTCACAACGAGCTATTGGGTGAAGGTCACCAATATCGCGAATACTACGGGTGCATTTTCCACGGAAGCCACGGTCACCGTAGTGGCTCCTGTGGCACCGACGATCATCACCGCATCACCGCTTCCGACGGGATTGTTGGGCAGCAGTTACAGCGTCAATTTGGCGGCCGTTGGAGGCACGGCCCCCTATACATGGACAGTCAGTAATGGAACGCTGCCCGATGGACTCAGCCTGAGTGCTGATGGTGTCCTTTCTGGAATGCCGACAGCGACTGGTACAAGCAACTTTACCGTGCAGGTAGAGGACGACAACGCCGTCACCGACACGGAAGTTTACAGCCTCACTATCAGCGATCTCGCCATCGGCACCACGAGTCTGCCGACTGCCGTTAAAGGTCTGGCCTTTGTGCATCAGCTTATCGGTTCTGGTGGTGGCTCCTCACACACTTGGACAGTGAGCGCGGGCGCATTGCCAGCAGGCATCAACCTAAGCGCAGGTGTGCTCTCCGGAAATCCCAGCGGCTCCGGTAGTTTCGTCTTCACGGTTCGTCTGGCAGATGCCAGTGGATTCGCAGTCACTAGGCAGCTCATGCTGACCGTCTCGGCCACCCTTATTGCCCCGATCCTCCAGCCCATCGTTTTCCCAACGGTCACCATTGGCACGGCCTTCAATTATACCGTGACCGCTCAGAACTATCCGAAGACCTTCACCATCACAGGCTTGCCCAAAGGACTGAAGTACGTTGCCACCACTGGCGTGATCAGCGGGCTCCCAGATGCTTCAGGCGACTTCAGCGTGACGGTGAAAGCCGTCAATGCAGCAGGTCCCAGTGACCCATTGACTGTGCCCCTGAGCGTCACTGCCTTGAACTCAAATTTTGTGGGCACCTTTGGGGGCCTTGTCGATCGAGTTCTAGCCGTTAACCGTGACTTGGGTGGATCGTTGACCGTCACCATCACCTCGATTGGAAGTTACTCAGTCAAGCTGATCGGTGCCAGCGGCGGTGGAGCTACCACGGCCAGTTATGCAGCCACGGGACGTTTGGCAGCCACTGCACCGCAGATAACTGCGGTGGTTGGCGGCCGTACACTGACGTTGACGTTGAATGCTGACACCGGCGAGATGACGGGAACTCTCGGTATCGCGGGAGTCACGGCCTGGCGCTCTGCATGGAACGCGAAAGACAAACAAGCCACTACACTCCAAGGTTATTACAGCATGGCCTTGGATCTCGCAGAGGGCGCTGGTTTGAGCTGGATTCCTCAAGGTTCAGGTTTTGCCACCTTCACGGCCAGCCTTGGAGGCACTCTCGCCATCGTTGGCAGGACGGCGGATGGGGAGGTCATCACCAGCGCGGGTTTCCTCGGCACGGGCGGTGAGTTCTGGATGTATTCCCCGCTTTATAAGAAGCTGGGTACGATCCAGGGGCCGTTGAGCCTCCATGCAAACTTGGATGGCCTTGTGGACAACACCCTCAGTGGTTCGCTCACCTGGTACAAGCCGACCATAGCTGGGCGTGCTTACTCCACTGCTTTCGGGCCCATCAGGGTTAAGGCTGACGGTGGCTATCTGGCTCTGACAAACAAGACAAAGGCTATCGCGGGTCTGCCTGCCGTTGGCAACGTGCAGTTGATTTTCACGGATGGTGGTCTGGCAGACTCTGTCACTGATCCGAACACGAGCTTTAATTTCAATGCCCTCAACAAAGCTGAGCCACCCAATAAACTAAATAACCCAGGCAACGCACTCATCACGATCAATGCCGCCACAGGGGCGGTGGGCGGTAACTTTACCTTGGTCGAAGTCACGCCGCCGCTGACGCGGGCCAAAGTGCCCTTCCTCGGCCAGGTGGTGAGGCAGACAAACGGTCAGATCAAAGCTGTCGGATATTTCATGCTGGGACAAATTCCTGGTGTCGGCCAGAAAATAACCACGTCACCTATCCTTTCAGGTGGAGTCAGTTTTCAGCAGCCAGCTCCATAAGGCATGGCGAAGAACGTGCGGAAACAGCGTCTCATTAACAGCGCGTAAAAATCGGAATTCACCTCAGTTTCTCTTGAGCAATTGATGTGCGTTCGTGTCACACCATCTTCTATTTTGCGATAGCGAATCCATACGTCACTTCTGATCGTGAACTTCACTCGTCTGATTCTCCTACTACTGACCTTCCTTGCCGTGACGGGTGAGGCGGCCGAGTTGGGGCTCAGCACGAGTGGTGACACCGACCAGGTTCACAGTTTTATGGAACCCGAGATCGAAATGGAAGACAGGCATGAGCGCCAGGAGATATGGGGTGAAGACCCCATGGTGCCTTGGCTGGCATCAGAGAAAGATCAGGCTATGGTGTTTGTTCTTGGCAAGGCAATGATGTGTGCTGGCCCGCATTCATGCATCAATCTTCAATGTGGAATGAAGCAGCGACTGCATCGCTGGCTTGCGGTGGATCTGATTTGAGGTGTCTCCAAGACGCTGTTCCTACCCTGGCGAAATGCCGCGGGTCAAATCAGGCGGTCTAATGAAGACCACCATCCCACCTCTCTCCGACTCCGCTCATAATGACGACTCTTCTTCCTGCGATTACTTACTCAACGGCACCACGACTTGGCCGGAACTGGCCCGCCCGCGATCTCATCCGTCTCTGGCCCTGGCTGCTGCCAGTCGTTCTATTTTTGGTCTTCGTCACTCATGGTTTTGGTGACGGCTTCATGGCCATGATCTCCGCCCTCTCAGCCTGGGGCTTCGTCTGGATGACCTTTCTCATGGCCCGGCGGTTCTGGGGGCATCACCGCGCTCATGCCACGGCCAACATGCTCATGCTGGTGTGTGGGACCTTTTCCTTCATGAACGCGCCGATGTCAGACATGGACTTGTTCCTCATCAACTCAGCCTCGGCAGGACTCTACTTCACCCGTGTACATCACTTCATGAGATGAAACTCAAGTCGAGCACATGGATCTTCACGGAGGGTGGCAGTCCTCGAAAGATGAAGCTGCTCATACTCGCTGCTTATTCTCGTGCCTCATTCAACACACTGACCAAAACGGCTCCTCTCTTGCTCCTACCCACTCAACGACATCTACAATGACTACCTCCCCATCCCTCGAGTACATGCCCACCATCGACGGTGCCGCGTCCCACTATGATGACCTCGACTCCTTTTACCGCGAAATCTGGGGCGAGCATGTGCATCACGGCATGTGGATCAACGGCAACGAAACAGACACCGAAGCGGCGGAGAATCTGGTGACGCTCGTCGCCAAGCTGGGCGGCACTGGCAAAGACACGGATGTCTGTGATGTCGGCTGCGGCTATGGTGCCACGGCCAAGATCCTGGCTCAGCGTTACGGAGCCAATGTCACTGGCATGACCATCTCGAAGATGCAGTGGCGCTATGCTCAGGAGCACAACGATGTGCCCGGCAAGACGACCTTTCTTCTGCGTGACTGGTATCAGAATCAACTGCCGGACAATCGCTTCGACGTAGTGGAAACGGTGGAAAGCCTGGAGCACATGCCTGACCTGCCCACCTTCTTCCGCGAGTGCTATCGCGTGATGAAGCCAGGTGGTCGGCTCGTCGCCGTCGCGTGGATGTCTTGTGAGAATCCCAGCGCGCTGTCGAAGCGCCATCTCATCGACGCCATCACCCGCGAATCACAGATCGCGGGCGTGCGCCCCGAGAGCGAGTTTCGCGCTGCGGCTCTGGCCGCTGGTTTCACGAACTACCAGTTTCATGACTACGCTCAGCAGGTGAAGAAAACCTGGCCGCTCTGCGCCTGGCGCACCGTGAAGGGTTTTTTCACCAAACCTCACTATCGCAGTTTTCTGTTCAGCTCGAAGAACCCCAATCGTATCTTTGCGCTGACTTTGTTTCGCATCTGGCTGGCTTATGAGTTGGGAGTCCAGCGCTACGGAGTTTTCAGTGCAGATAAACCAGCGACTTGAACCATCCTGATGAAACTCCTCTTCTGCCTCTCCTTAGCTCTCCTAGCCTCCATGCTCCACGCCGACACCACGGCGAGCTGGTCTGGCAAGGCTGAGATCACCTTCTCAGGCACTTCCACCCTTCACGACTGGGGTGGCAAGGTTTCTGCCAAGCCGTTCAACACGACAGTCACTCTGGACAGCAGTGGCAAACCCACCCGCATCCAGGCGGATGTCCGTGTCGAAGCCGCGAAGATGGATACTGCCGAGGCGAAGCGTGATGAAAACATGCGCAAGGCCATGAAGGTCACCGACCATCCGCTGATCTCTGCTGCCATCGACGTGCCTGCGGATCAAATCGCCGCTGATGGCAAGACGCCGACGAAGCTGCCCATGACGCTGACCCTGCTCGGCAAACCTCAAAAGGTCAGCGCCACCATCACGAACTGGAAGCTCACAGGCGGCAAAGCCACCTTCGATCTCGACTTCCCAGTCTCCATGAATGCCAGCGGCATTAGCGTCCCCACGGTGCTGTTATTCATCCGCGTAGGCGATGGCGTGAAGGTTCATGCCTCGGTTACCTTGACCCAATCTTGACCCTTTGACTCACATGTCCGCCTACATTCATCACATCTCCACAGGCACTCCAGCCTACACCTACGCTCAGAGCTACACGCGTGACCGACTCAAAGGCTGGGCCAAAGACCCAAAAACGAAGCGCCTCATCCACGCCATCTACAACCGCAGCGGTATCGAGACGCGTCACAGCGTCACGGGCGATTTCGTCTCAGGCACTGAGGCCACGCTTTTTCGCAGCGATGCCGATGGCACTCTCATCCCTCCGGGGACGGAGGAGAGAAACCGCGTCTATACTCACTGCGCCCATGAACTTGCGGTCGATCTCGCCCGCCGCACCATCACGAATGCGACCGGCTTTGAAAAAGAAGACATCACTCACATCATCTACACCTCCTGCACCGGCTTCGCGAACCCAGGCCCCGACTTCCACATCATCAAGGAACTCGGCCTGCGCCCGAATGTGGAGCGCTACACGCTGGGGTTCATGGGTTGCTACGCCGCATTCCCCGCGCTGCGCATGGCGGCGCAGTTTTGTGAGGCAAATGCCGATGCTGTGGTGCTCGTGATCTGTCTGGAACTCTGCACGCTGCACATGCAGATCAATGATCAGCCTGACAGCATCCTGGCCAACTCGTTGTTCGCCGATGGCGCCAGCGCGGCCATCGTCAGCGCTCGCGAGCCTGTCGAGGGCAAGCCCGCCTTTCGTCTCGATGGATTCGAGTCCGCCGTTGTTCCTTCCAGCGAAGCGGACATGGCATGGGAGATCGGCAATGAAGGGTTCAACATCGTCCTCTCCAGCTACGTGCCCGACATCATCGGCGGGAACATCCGTCAGCTGCTCAATGGCGTGCTGAAGCGGCATGACACCAACGTCGATGAGATCGAGGAATGGGCCGTGCATCCTGGTGGCCGCGCCATCCTCGATAAAGTTCAGGAGAGCCTGCATTTGAAGCCTGATGCTCTCGAAGCCGCACGAACCATCCTGCGTGACTATGGCAACATGAGCAGCGCCACCATTCTCTTCGTGCTCAAGGAAATGCTCGACTCAGCAGAAACCGACCGCGCTACACTTTGCGCCATGGCCTTTGGTCCCGGGCTCACGGTCGAAACAGCCGTCATGGAGCGCATCGGCAGCACCGCCATGAAAGTGCCTGGAGTCAGTTCAGTCGTACACGCTTGATGGACAGCACCGCCAGACTTTACACGACACCTCAGCGCTACACGGCGCTGGTGTATGGCATCGCGAGTCTGACGCTGTTCGTCGCTTCGGTGTCAGTGATGTGTTGGAGTCTCTACAACGGACTGCATGGTAGTCTGCTGCATCTTCATGGTGTCGCGGCCTTGGCGATGGATGTCTTCCTCATCCTGCAGTTCGCCATTGGTCACACGCTGTTGCTTTCGGATCGCGGTCGCCGCTTCATGGCACGACTCGCTCCGCTGGGGCTTGGCTCCGTGCTTTCCACCACGATCTTTGCCGGCTTCGCGTCCGTACAGTTGCTCATGACCTTTCTGCTGTGGTCTTCCACGGATACCGTGTGGTGGATGCCAACCGGTGGAATCAAAATCATCCTCAGTGTGCTTTACGGTATCTCATGGATCATGCTGGCGAAGTCCATGACCGACGCAGGCATCGACATCCAGATGGGCACGCTCGGCTGGCGCTCGGTGTGGCGCGGCGAGCGGCCTGTGTATCGGCCATTCACACGCACCGGTATGTTTCGTCACAGCCGTCAGCCGATCTACGCTTCCTTCACGCTCATCCTGTGGACTGGACCCGTCTGGACGCCTGATCATCTCGTCATCGCGGTGCTGTGGAGCGCATACTGCGTGCTCGCGCCGATGATGAAGGAGAAGCGCTATCGTCAATGGTATGGCGCAGCTTTTGAGCGTTATCGTCAGCGGGTGCCGTATTGGTTTCCGGCGAAAGTGCGCTCCATCAAATCTCCCACCATGAAACCTACGGATCACGACATCGCCATCGTCGGCGCGGGACCAGTGGGTTTGCTGCTTGCAGGCTTACTCGGGCAAAAGGGCCTGCGCGTTCTCATCGTGGACAAGCGCACCGAACCGCTGCCCAACTCGCAAGCCATTGGCATCACACCTCCATCGCTGGAGATCCTTTCGCAGCTCGGGCTGGAAGACGAATTCGTCCGCCGTGGCGTGCCGATTCGTGATTGTCATGTGCATGGGCAAAACGGCCGGCTTGGCTGCGTCTCCTTCCGCGAGATTCCAGGCGCGCATCGCTACATCCTTTCACTGCCGCAGCAGCAGACGCTGACCTTGCTGGAGGCAAAGCTCGCCACCATGCCGAACGTGACTTTGCATCGCGGCATCGAGATCACCCAGATTGATCAAGATGCCGAGACTGTGACTTTGCAGGGCGAAGGCTTCACCAGCACCGCCCGCTGGCTCATCGGCTGCGATGGCAACAAAAGTCGCGTGCGCGAGCTGATCAAGATGCGCAGCAATGGCGCGAACTACGGCTGCCATTTCCTCATGGGTGATTTCGTTGATCACACCGACATGAAGGAAGAAGCGCATCTCTGGTTTACGGCCGATGGTGCCGTGGAGGCCTTTCCGCTGCCAGATGGCAAGCGCCGCTGGATCGTGCAGACGAAGCAACCTGTCACCGACTCGAAGCACGGCATCATCAGCGAACTCGTGCGCAAGCGCTCGGGGCTGAATCTCGCTGTCGAAGATCAATTGAACCAAAGCCCATTCTCTCCGCGCTGGATGCAGGCCGAGCAGTACCATGACGGGCGCGTCATTCTCTGCGGCGATGCCGCCCATCTCATGAGCCCCATCGGCGGCCAAGGCATGAACACCGGCTGGGCAGATGCCGAGTTCCTCGCGGAAGTGCTGCTCGCCATCGAGCAGTGCGCGCAGCCTGCTTTGCCCCTGCTCGAAGCCTACGACCGCTGCCGTCACCGCGCCTCGAATGCCGCGATTCAGCGTGCCGCACGCGGCATGTGGCTCGGCACACGCACGGGCATGATCCAGTCCTGGCTGCGCGATGTCTTCATGAGCGAGTGTCTTTTCAAAGGCCCCCTCTCACGCCGCACCGGCCCATACTTTGCCATGCTTACCATTCCCTACAGCACGGTGAAGCAAGTGCCGGCGAAGGTGTGGGAGAAAGCCATCTCCTGAGAATGACCGCATCGCCAGTGCTTGCGCCTTCTCCGCAAGTGCGGCAGTGGACGGACATGCGCATGCGAGTCGTCGAACCTGAGCTTTTGGAAACTTACCCGGATGATCACCCGGATGCGATCATCGGTCGGGAGGATCTGCTGCTGGTGAATGCCGTGATGGGAAACCATCGCTGGATGGTTCGCACGCTGAAGCGGCTTTACCGGCCCGGCTGGCATATCACGGAGATCGGGGCAGGGGATGGCGCGCTGTCGATGCGCTTCGTGGAGAGCGGGATCTGTGATGCTGACGCACTTCATGCCTTCGACCTCGCCCAGCGTCCTGTGCTCTGGCCGAAGGTTGCGGCATGGACTCAGGGTGATTTTTTCCGTCACTCACTGCCGGAGAGTGAGGTGCTGGTGGCAAATCTGATCCTGCATCACTTCAAAGAGGATCAGCTCCGTGTGCTCGGCAGCCGAATCTCGTCAAAGACGCGACTGATCCTGGCAGCGGAGCCCGAGCGTCAGTGGCGGCACACGATCATGGGCCGGTTTTTTTCATGGTTGGCTGAGCTGCATCCCATCACCTGTTATGACATGCAGGTGAGCATTCGTGCCGGCTTCCGTGGAGACGAGGTGCGTGAGGCTCTCGGCCTGGGGCCCGAGTGGCAGGGGGAAGTCCGCAGCACGATCTTCGGTGCTCTGCGCGTTTGTTTGTGGAGATGAACCGCCGCCACTTTCTCCTCTCCAGTTCCGCTACCGTTGCAGCCTCCATGTCCGCGCCCGCGAGCGCGGGTCAGTTCACCGGCAGGATACGCAAGTCTTTGAAATGGAGCATGGCGCAGAAGGCAGCCGCGGGGATGAGTCTGACGGAAGCATTTTCAAAGCTGCGTGAGTGTGGCTTTGAAGGCGTGGAGCCGAGCCTGCTCGGGCATGTAGCGATGGAAAACGCGGAAGAGTGGATCGCGGCAAGCAATGCAAGTGGACTGATTATCGATGGCACTGTTGGCGGACGTGCGGAGAGCTTGGAAGCCGGCATCGATCTAACGAAGAAACTCGGCGGTGACTCCATGCTCGTCGTGCTGGCCTATCCCCTGGACCAGCCTTTGCAAAAGACCTGGCGAGAAGGTGTGGCACGCATGAAAGAAGCCGCGCCTCATGCGGAAAAGCAGGGTGTGCGGATGCTGATCGAGAACGTCTGGAACACCTTCACCATCAGCGCTTTTGATATGGCGCGATTGATTGATGACATCGGCAGCCCGTGGGTGGGAGTGCATCTGGACATCGGCAATCAAATGCGCTGGGGTGTGGCCGAGCATTGGGTGGAGGTGCTGGGGAAACGCAGCATGAAGCT
>JBILPY010000377.1:0-4732 GCA_044373575.1 Prosthecobacter sp.
TAGGTCGTGGTGCCGCCATACTCGAACCAGTAGGTGGTGGCGAGTCCGCCGGACATGACACGACCATTGAAGGTCATGCCCGTGCTGGTGACACCTGTGGCGATGTCGGAGAAGGCCTCAGGCATGGAGCGGTTCTGGAGCGTGAGCGTATGCGCACTGGTGCCGAGGTTGGCCCCTGTGGCATTGAAGAGCTGCAGTACGATGGTTTCATCCAGCTCGGGTAGGAGATCGTGATTGATGGCGATCGGGATGGATTTGCTGCTTTCTCCGACGGCATAGTTCAGCACGCCCTCGGCGAGGGTGAAGTCGATGCCATTGCCGGCGGCAGTGCCGCCATTGACGCGGTAACGCACACTGACAGCCCCCGGAGGTGTGCCGCCGATGTTCACGGGCAGGTTGTAGGTGCCGATGCTCTCTGCGGTGCTCGACGTAGCTGCGGCAAAGCCCACGCTGCCGTTGGCGAAGGTGTCATTGTCTGCCAGCAGCATCGTGGCGCTGCCGAAACGCACGCCGTAAGTGCCAGAGGCAGCCGTGAGGGTCATCACGATGGATTCCACGCCCTCTGCGATTGAATCATTCACGGGGAAGACCGTGACGAGCACGCTGGTGGCATTTGCCGGGATGGTGGCGCTGCCGCTGAGAGGCGTGAAGTCTGCTCCGCTGGTGGCGGTGCCGCTGATCGTGTAGTTCACCGTCAGTGGTGCGGCGGCGCTTGTGCGGCGGGAGATGAGGAAGTCCTCGCCTGTGCTCGTCGTTTCCGTGATATGCGTCGTGAGTGCGCTGCTGCCGTCCGCCACATTCACATCCACGACCTCCTGGTCTCCATCAAAAATCCAGGCCGTCATGCTGCTGAACTGGCTCTGCATCAGGGTGTAGCCGGTGCCGGGCAGGAGGGTGAGCGTCACTGACTCGGCATCCTCCATGAGTGTATCCGCCAGCATGGAGACGATGATCGTCCTGCTCGTGTCAGCAGCGGCGAACGAAATCGTGCCGGGCAGAGCAGTGAAGTCACTGCCGCTGGTGGCTGTGCCAGTGATGCTGTAGTTCACCGTGATGGCGGACCCCGATGCCGGACGTGTGATCTGGAAGACGGGGCCATTCGTGCTGCTGCTCGCAGGCTCCAGACCGGTGCCTGTATTCAGCTCCACATAGACCTGGCTGGCGTCATTGTCAGCGATGTTGACCGTGCCCGTCCCCGTGCCGCCGATGACATAATTCTGAGCCGTGCGGAGCTGCAAAATGACGTCCTGCGTGCCTTCATCGAGAGTGTCATCAAAGGGCACGATCTCCACCGTGATGGAGGTGCTGCCTGCGGGGATCACAGCGCGGCCATCCAGTCTGCGGTAGTCCGTCCCCAAAACCGCGCGGCCATTCACTGAATAGTCCACGGTCAATGAAGTCGTCACCTCCCCGGTGCGGGTGATGGTGAAGAGCCCTTTGTCCGCACCGGTCTCGCTCGCCGCCGCATCCGTGGTGGCTACTGTCACGGTGGGCATGTCATTGTCATTCAAAATGGAGGTCACACTCTGTGCCGTGCCATCCCGCAGATAAGCTGCGTTCGTCGCGAGCGTGGCGATGATGGTCTCCGTGGTCTCGATGGTCGTGTCATTCACCGGCGTGAGGGTGAAGGTCGTGCTGGCGCTGTTTGCCGGTATGGTCACACTGGCAGGAGCGGCATAGTCCGTCACGTTCGTAGCCATGCCGGTGTAGGTGAGGTTCACATTCAGTGCTGCGGTAATCACGCCAGTGCGCTCCAGTTTCATCGTCAGCGTGTCCGTGCCAGCCTCGTGACCTGAGTCATCGACGGAGGTGATTTTCACCACGGGCAGGCTGCTTTCGTCATCAATGATCGGCACCACCGCACGCGGGTTGCCCGCCATGATGTAACCGCTGGCGGTGTTCACGAAGTCAAGTGACGCATACTCGATTCCTTCGGCGGCGCTGTCGTTGATCGGTGTGAGCGTGATGTCCAGGAAGCCCGCACCAGACGGGATGATGTATTCCGAGGTGCCGTTGCCGCCGTCCGGGCTGGAGGCGGCGGCTGGGGCTGGTGTCAGGGAGTAGTCGGCGTTCCGCGTCGCACTGCCCGTGTTCGTATTATAGATCTGCACGGAGACAGCGGATGCCGTGCTGCCTGCACGATTCAGCCGGATGGTGGCAGGGCCGGGGACTGATGCCTCGTTGGCCGTGGCATCGGGGTAGGTGATCGTGATCGCAGGCAGGCTGGTGCTGGTGAAGTTTTTTCCCGTCGAGTTCGGCCCGACCGTGACAGGATTCGTGAAGCCGCTGGCTGCAAAGGTGAGCGGGTAAAGCGTCGGCGTGATCGTAAAGCTCCCGTTGCTGATGCCGGTGAGGGTGTAATTGCCCGCACTGTCCGTCCAGGTGCCACGGAATGAGCCGCTGCTTCCATGAGTTGGGTTATTCGAAGGCGCATAGTTCGCCACATAAACGCCTTCCAGCGGCTGGCCGGAGGGGTCGGTAATGTTGCCACTGACCGTGAAGTTCGTCGGCGCGCCCACGGTGATGAGCACGCTGCGCGTGGTGCGCTTGCCCTTCATGTCACTGGCCGTGCAGAGCACCTGATAATAGCCTGCACTGGCCCAGGACTTGGTCTGCACGGCTCCGTTGTTGACGGAGTAAGTGCCGTCTCCAAACACCCAGGAATAAGCCAGTGTGTCTGAATCGGGATCGCTTGCCGTTGCGGTGAGAGTGACGTTGGCTCCCGTGACAGCCGTGGTCGTGCTGGCATTGATCGCCAGCGTCGGCGCATTGTTTCCCGGCACATTCCCGACCTGTACAAACACATCCATCGAAGGCGGCGTGGTGCTGGCATTCTTTGCGATGGGGGTGAAGTGGATGTTAAAATCCGGGTCGCTGAATGTGCGCCCCACCCACAGTGCCGAGTCATTGCGCGTGTCCGTGATGCCGTTGCCAAAGGAGCCTGGCGTCATGTCGAGAAGTTGGGCCCCGCGATTGCTGCCATTTAGCGGAGCGCCGCCGCTGCCGCCGATACCGCCAAGCCCCCACTGATCCCAAGTCATCATCAATCCATTCGTAAAGCCCACGTTCGTGGGATGTCGCAGGCGGAACTCCGCCCAAAAATCGCGCTCTGAATCACGCCGGATGCGCAAGGCGTAGCGCAGACTTGGATCGGCGATTTCGTCGTCGGTCTGATGGATTCGATACAGCCCGCTCGAAGTGACATTCCAAAACTGCTCCTGCGGCATCCATGAGAGCGTGTTTTTAAAACTCGCCGTGTATTGCCCGAAGCTGCCGCTGTTGCCCATGAGATCGAAAAGGTTGCCATACTCAAGGTTGTTGCCCGGGCCCGTGAAGCTCGGCGGAGTCGTGCGCCAGAAGTTGGCATGCCAGACACCCAGATTGTGACCGAGCTCATGACAAAAGGTGCCCGCGCCGCTGGTCTTCATCCTCATGCCACGCCCACCGACGGAAGCCGAGCCTCCGTAACTGCCAGGCCCCCCGCTCCAGCGCACCGCATCGAGATTGAAGCTGTTATTGTCATACCCCATGCTCCGCGCGATCTGCCGCGCGTGGGTTTGAATGAGGTAATCACCACCACCCACATCCGCGTCGTAGCGGTTGTACCAAGCCAACGGATAAGGCAAGACGACCAATGGCGGGACCGCATAGGTGAAGTAGCAGCGCCCGTAGCTCGTCTGCACGATGTAATCGTTCATCTGCTTCAGCATGTCGTAGCACTCCTGTTCGTTCTGCGGATCGACTGGATTGTCAGGGAAGGTCGCGCGGATGTAGAGGAAGGTGCGATGGCCCGTGGTCCACCCTCCTGGCACAGTGCCCACCGGCCCATGAGCCGGGCCACTGCCCGCGCCAGAGTTCAGGTCTGTCCCCAGCGATGCCCAGTAGGCTTTTTCTTCGTCCGTGAGGTACTGCTCGGCCATCTGACTGATGTGCCCGCCGCTGCACACATAGATGACTTGTTCCGGTGTCTCGAAGGCCGGCGTCTCCTCTGTCACTGGCGGTGGTGCACCAGCTTGAGTCATCGCCACTTCCGTCTCGATGCCGGACACGGGGCAGACATCCACCACCTCACGCCCATCAGCCACAGGCACCTCTCCCACTTCCAGTACACGCACCGGCGAATCTGAAACCGCCATGTCCCGCGCCACAGACACCCCGTTGAGGGATACATTTGTCATGCTGCGCTGCATCTGCCGCTTCCCATAAACATAGGCATTCCAGCGTTTGCCATCCCTGCTGGTCACCGTGCGCGTGTAGGGCTCTGTGGTGTCCTCTTGGCCCGGCAGCGGCACATTGCCATACACCTCATAGTCCCCGCGCAGACGTGGTCGCTCTTCCAACAATCCCACGATCTCTGGCGGCAGCTTCTGCCGGACCAGCATCGGCACCGCATGGGCTATGGCTGCCTGCGGGTCTGTCCTGATGAGCTTCGCGAGCTCCTTCGTGTGCTCTTTGGCAAAGACCTGACCTTCCGCCAGCATGGCTGGCCTCTCGGAGAGTGGTGCATTAAAAAACAGATCACTCCATTCACGGAACGTGGCCATCGCAGGCGGAAGTGCCGAGAGATTGGATACAGGAAGCACTGCCGCAGGCTTGGAAACAGCTTCCTTGACCGACGCCGTCGAGGGCTGGTTTGGCTTTGTTGGCAGCTGCTGGAAAAGCCAGAAGACGACAATGGCCAGGAGCAATAGGGCCAGGATGAGACGAGATTTCATAGTTGGGATTAAGCTTT
>JBILPY010000041.1:0-15424 GCA_044373575.1 Prosthecobacter sp.
GCGGCGTTTATGGCGGTATTAGCCTATACAAATGGATCAAGCCAAAGCTGGTGCATCAGCAAGTCAGTCTCAACGTCGGCAAGTTCCTTGATTTAGAATGAGAGGATCAACAAAATGAAAAAGGCAAAGAAACACAGAATTCACATTAAACTCACGGCGGTTTGGGGAAGCGACGACGCGGAGAGCACTATCAAAGTCAGTCGCCGCCAGTGGAAACTGATTCAAGACGGAGCTGAATATGACACCTCCGCGTGGTCATGGTATGAGGGGAGCAGGTATTCTGTTGGTTGGCATTTTTCCGACGGCACTGTGTCCGTGTCTGGAGAAGACGGCATGGAATGCGTCAGTATGCTCCCAGTTGAGGAGTTGATAGTGCATACCTCTCCTCACGAAAAAGGCCAAGGTAGCTGAGTCAGCTCTGCTCCGTTGCATCCAAGCACCACATCAAATTTCTGGCTTTTAGGAGCTTGGATGCTCCAGGAACCTTCCGTGGGGGCGGCGGTGGACATGGCGGTGAAGCGTGGGCTCACCGGCATCTACTGAGACCACGAAAAATCGTCAACCTGACCGCCTTGAGCCAGTGCAAACCGGCCTTGTTTGCGGTTATCCTACCTCTTGCGGTGAATCTGCTGAGTTAGAAGCGTGTGGAGTCGTTGATCGACCTCAAAGGGTGAAATAGCTTACTCGTTGAAACGAAATCGGAGGTCGGAGAGACTTTTTGCTCACTCGCTAGAACGAAATCAACGGGTTGAAAGAACGTTACCGAACTCTTGAGGCTTATTTCGATGAATGGAAGGAGATTTTCGAGGCTCGGAGACTGGAGCCTCGGTGATGGAGCTTTTGGCTTCAAGTGGCGTGCTCACAGGTTCGGTTTCTGAGGTCTAAGGTGTAGGTAGCTAACTCTTTGGAACGAGATCGGAGCTCGGAGCTACGAATAGCGGCCTCAGTAGTTCGGTTTTAGAGCCTGAAAGTGCAGATAGACGCTGGTGTGGTTGGATATTAAACTGCGGCGCTCTCAATTGATGCCGCTGTGCGAGCTTTTTCTGCCTGAACCCTCGTTCTTTGTCCCTGCCATGCCTGACCTGCCTCCTCCTGACCCCGCGCCGCCGGTTCCGGTGGCGGAGTTTCCGAATCCGGTGCGCCTGCTGGAGGCCATCGCCGACCCGGTGCGGTATGAGGCCCTGCGGACGCTGGCGACGGGGCTGTATCTGACGCCGCTGGACCTCTCCAAAAAGGTGCAGGTCTCCCACGACAACATGGCCAAGCACATGCGGCTGCTGAAGGCACGCGGTGCGGTGCAGTTGGTCAGGCCGGAGAATGCGGATGGCCGGGCGCAGTATTACCAGATCCCGCAGCGCTTCCGCCAGACCACCGACACAGGAAGGCCACTGCTAGACTACGGCGTGTGCGTGATCCGCTTCTGAATCGGCGAATCATACCCCATT
This sequence comes from Prosthecobacter sp., assembly GCA_044373575.1. GTDB lineage: Bacteria > Verrucomicrobiota > Verrucomicrobiia > Verrucomicrobiales > Verrucomicrobiaceae > Prosthecobacter. The sequence goes on from JBILPY010000041.1 coordinate 1,446, forward strand.
TGTAAAGACTGCCGCCTCACCAACTCGTCTGGAGGCGGCTACACGAACATTCCCGGCATGACGGCGGATGATGTGCTTGCCTTGGCTCATGCCGCCCTGCATCGGACCATATGCGGCGCGGGCCATTCGGAACGTGCCGAACTCGCTGCATCAAAAGGAGGGGCGTCATGCCCAGCAGCATGTGCCTGAGTCTGACTTGGCCTTCACTGCCAGCACGGAAGCCAGCACAGCGCCCGTCAACGGCTGCTAGATGAGTTTCAGGACGTGCTCACTCAGGTCAGCTCACAGGAAAGCCGCCTCGTGCTGGAAGATCTACTGGCATCACTGCCACCACGCACCCGGCAGATCCTCGCCCTCGTCGCGGAAGGTCGCAGCTACGCCGAGATCGGCGAGCGATCTCGGCGTCTCCAAGCAGGCCGTCCACAAGGCTGCCTCTGCCGCCCTGAACAGCCTCCGGGAACAACTGGTCACTCAAGGCTGTGGTGGCCTCGACTCCGAAAAAATTTCTGCAAACAGCCACACACCCAGATTGAACACTGCAAGAGCCAGGAAAGCGCCAGAGAAAAGCATTCCGATTCAGGCTTCTGGCCACTGCGACGTTCCAATCTCTCGCGGTGTGAAATGCTTGGTCTTGAGTGATCACATTTTCTTCGACTCTGACGCTCTGAAAGATTGCCAGTGCATGACCATCTTCGACCATCGCTGGACACAAAGTGAAAGCCGATTACTACACAACGATCTTTCAACTCATCCCGGATAGCTTGCCTGAGTCGTTCTACATCGTGGCAGCATAGAATCCTTTGGGGAAGACGTTAGCACCTCATCCCGATCGTTGATGGCGGCAAGCCAATGATGGAATTGTTTGGGGGAGTCTGGTGAGTTTGCCAATGCGCGACAAAATGCTCGCGCTGGAGCTGTATTGCTCCCATGCGCACTTTCCTGCTTGCTTTATTCGTCACCGCCTCTGTTTTCGCTGCGGCTGCCCCCAAAGCTCCGCTGATGGCCGGAGCCGCCACGTCCAACATCACGCCGGAACTCGGCGGCGAGGTCGTGGGTGGTTTCGCGCCGTATCCATGCACCCACATCCATGACGAGCTGAATGCGCGCTGCCTGGTGCTGGATGATGGCAAAACGAAGCTGGCGCTGGTCGTTTGTGATTTGCTCGGCCTGCACCGCAGCGTCTCGCTGAAGGCGCGGGAGCTGATCGAGAAAGAAACCGGCATCCCGGCGGCGAATGTGCTCATCAGCGGCACACACACGCACTCGGCAGTAAACGCGCTCGGCGGGCCGGTGAGGTTTTACGGATCGGACATGGAGCTAACGGACTTCCAAAAGTTCGTCGCCCGTCGCATCGCGGACGGAGTGCGGCGTGCGATCAACCTTCTGCGTCCCGCAGAGATCGCCTTTGGCACCGTGGACGTGCCGGAGCATGTGCATATCCGCCGCTGGTTCCTCAAGGAAGGCTCCATGCCGCCGAATCCCTTCGGCAAGATCGACAAGGTGAAGATGAATCCCGGAGCAGGCAATCCGGCGCTGGTGGAGCCTGCGGGCGAGCCTGACCCCACGATCAGCATCATCGCACTGCGTGAACCGGGCGGACGGCTCATCTCCGTCTATTCAGCCTACTCGCTGCATTACGTCGGCGGCGTGACTGGCGCGGACATCTCCGCCGACTACTACGGCGTGTATTGCGAGGCTTTGAAGAAGCTGCAAGCCAGCGGCGGCGACTATCCTCCCTTTGTCGCGATGATGGCGAACGGCACCAGCGGCGACGCAAACAACATCAACTTCCGCAATCCTCAGCCGCGCAAGCAGCCCTATGAGCAGATGCGCTACGTCGCCGAAGATGTCGCCGCGAAGGTGAACGCGGCTTTGCAAAAGCTGGCGTGGCAGAGCGAAGCGCCTCTCGCGGCGAAGTATCGCGAGCTCGACGTGAAATGGCGCGCGATCCCCGATGAACTCATCACCTGGGCCAAGGAAACCGAAGCCAAGGCACCGCGCATCCAAGGCGGCAAAGCCGATCTGCCACTGGCCTATGCAGGCCGCGTGCAGCGCCTCGCCAAAGCCAGCCCGGAGACCAAATTCCCCGCGCAAATCCTCCGCATCGGTGACATCTGCATCGGCTCGTCCCCATGTGAAACCTTCGCCGAAACCGGCGTCGAGTTCCGCAAGCGCAGCCCTTTCGCGAAGTCCTTCATGGTAGAACTAGCCCACGGCTACTACGGCTACATGCCCACGCCGCGTCACTTTGAACTGGGTGGCTACGAAACCTGGCCTGGCACGAACAACACCGAATCGCAGGCCTCCGTGAAACTCATGAACGCGCTCCTGGAGATGGCAGCGGAGGTGAAGCCGGAAGCCAAGTGATCCACTACCATCATGAATGCCGCGCCGTTTTTCCTATTGATCTTGGCGGCGCTGCTGCTGCCTGTTTTTTCGTGTCAGGCGCAGAGCCAGGACGCCCCGAGGTATGAAGACCGGACGAACCTGCTCTTTTACAAAGACGATCAGGGTAAGCCGCAGCCAGTGAAGTCGCCCAAGGACTGGTCGCAGCGCGTGGCGCACATCCGGGCGAACATAGAGCGGGTGATGGGAACGCTACCCGCGGAGAGCACGCTTCCGTTGGACTTGAAAACCGACAGCGAGACACGGCTGCGCCACTACACGCGGCAGCATGTGACGTTTGTGGCTGAAGCAGGCGACCACGTGCCGGGATGGCTGCTGGTGCCGGATGGCGCGAGCACCGATGACAAGCGACCGGCGATGATCTGCCTGCCGGGAAGCTCCGCACCGGGCAAGGACACGCCTGCAGGCCTCACGGCGAGCGCGGATCGTGCGTATGCACATGAGCTGGCGGAGCGTGGTTACGTTTGCCTCGTGCTCGACTATCCGCTGCTGCACACGGCGGAATACAAGACCGATCCGTATGCACTGAAGTATGACAGCGCGACGATGAAGGGCATCGTGAACCACCGGCGCGGCGTGGATGTGCTGCAATCGCTGCCGTTTGTCGATGCAGAGGCCATCGGCGTGATCGGACATTCGCTCGGAGGGCACAATGCGCTGTTTCTGTCGGTGTTCGATGAGCGGGTGAAAGCGGTGGTGTCGAGCTGCGGGTTCAATGTCTTCGCGAAACACAATGGCGGTGACGTGCGTGCCTGGAGCAGCCGCTACTACATGCCGCGAATCAAGACGATGTATGGCGATGTGCCGGCGAAGATTCCCTTTGATTTCACCGAGGTGCTGGCCGCGCTGGCACCGCGTGCGGTGTTTGTGAATGCACCACTGCATGATGCGCCGGACTTTGAGGTTTCAGGCGTGCGCGATTGCTTCTCGGCGGCCATTCCGGTGTATCGCGAGGTGTTCCAGGCCGAGGATCGGCTCGCGGTGCGTTATCCCGATGCCGGTCACGCCTTCCCTGCGGCAGAGCGTCAGGCGGCCTATGCGTTTCTCGACAGGCATCTGCGGCCTCGTGCTGGCAAAGTGGAGCTGCAGCGTGATCTCGTCGCCCACTGGCCTGCGGTGGACAAGGCGCTCGAAATTCCGGCCAAAGACGCGCCTCAGCTTGGCGCGGGTGATTTTACCTTGTCGATATGGATGCAGTCGGAAGAAAATGCGGACCGTCTCTCAGGCGATCTCATGAGCCAATACGATCCCAAAAAGCGGCGCGGTTTTCATCTCACGCTGAAGAGCAATGCGGGCGCGACGACGAATCAGGCGAACTGGCGGCACTTGCAGTTCGGTATTGATGATGATCGCACGTCGGAGTGGCATGATTTCGGCCGCCCCGGCAATGCCACGCTCGCCTTTGGACTAGCGGTGCATGAAGGCGCACTCTACGCGGGCACCTGCGAACCGGGGAAGAATGAATCGGGCCATGTGTATCGCCACGGCGGCGGTGACTTGTGGATCGACTGCGGTGCGCCGGACAAGTCGAACTCGGTCACTGCGCTCGCGGTGCATCACGGCAAACTTTACGCGGGCACGGGCAAGTATCGGCTGGGTGGCTCCTCGTTGAAGGAATCTGAGAACCCCACGCTCGGTGGGCGCGTGTTTCGTTATGAAGGCGGCACAAAATGGGTGGACTGCGGCCAGTTGCCCGAGACGGAGGCCGTGGGCGGACTGGTGGTGTTCAAGGACCAGCTTTATGCCTCGTCGTTGTTCAAGCCCGCCGGGTTCTTCCGCTATGAAGGTGAATCACGCTGGACGGCGCTTCCTGTGCCGCAGGGGCCTGATCTCAAGACGCAGGAGATCGGCCCGAAGCGTGTGGAAGCGCTGACCGTGCATGACGGCTTCGTCTACGCCAGCAGCTACGACGGTGGCCATGTGCATCGCTTTGATGGCAAGACGTGGACCGACTGTGGCCAGATCGGCGACAACACCCAGACCTACTCCTTCGCGCAATATGAAGGCCGTTTGTATGTGGGCACCTGGCGCAGCGGACGGGTGTTTCGCTTCGAGGATGTCGGCCGATGGACCGATGTGGGCCGCCTCGGCGAAGAACTGGAGGTCATGGGCATGACCGTTCACAACGGACGCCTCATGGCGGGGTCACTGCCGCTGGCGGAGGTGTATTCGTATGAAGGCGGCGACTCATGGAAGAAGCTCGCACGGCTCGATCACACGCCCGATGTCACTTATCGACGAGCGTGGACGATGGCCGAGCACGACGGTCAGGTGTTTTGCAGCACACTGCCTTCCGGCAAAGTTTTCGCGTTCTCCGCCGGTCAGCAAGCGGCTTGGGGCCACACGCTCTCGTCCGCATGGCATCACGTCACCGCCGTGAAGTCGGCCCATCGGCTGACGCTTTACCTTGATGGAGAGATGGTTTCACAAACGCCTGCTTTTGATGCCACGAGCTACCAACTCGACACGAACGCTCCTCTGCGCATCGGCACCGGCATGAATGGAGCCTTGAACGGACGACTTTCTGATGTGCGCATGTATCGCCGGACTCTGAATGCCCAGGAAATCGAAACGCTGGCGAAAAAGACACCCAAACCATGAAACACATCCTCACGGCTCTTCTGATTTGCCTCACTTCACCTGCACTTGCCGTCTGGCAGGCAGGTGCGGCCAAAGCGGACATCACACCGACCGAATCCGTGCCGCTGGCGGGTTATGGGGGCAAGACGCGCATGTCGCAGCGGGTGGAGCATCCGATCTGGCTGAAGGCATTGGCACTCAAAGATGATGCAGGGGCGACTTCGGTGCTGGTGACGGCGGATTTGGTGGGGCTTAGCGACAAAATGATCGCCGTGATCGCGAAGAATGCGCTGGATAAGCATGGCATCCCGCGGGAGCGGCTGATCTTGAACACGTCGCACAATCACTCGTGCCCGGTGACGGAGGATGTGCTGTGGTTGTATTATGAATTCACGCCGGAGGAAGCGGCGGCGAAGGATCGCTACACGGCAATGGTCTATGCAAAGTATGATGAGGTTATCGGCAAGGCCATTGCGAACCTCGCGCCAGCAGAGATCGCCTTTGAGCAAGGTCTAGCGGGTGTGGCGGTGAACCGGCGGCGTTCGCGTGGGCCGGAGAGCCGCGCATTCGGCGGGCAAGTGGATCAGGATGTGCCGGTGATCACGGTGAAGAACGGAAATGACCTCAAGGCCATCGTGTTCGGCTATTCGTGCCACACGACGGCGCTGGGTGGCTTGAGCATCAATGGCGACTACGCGGGCTTTGCGCAGCTTGAGTTGGAGAAGTCGTTTCCCGGCTCCGTGGCGATGTTTGTGCAGAATTGCGGCGGCGATGCGAATCCCCTGCCGCGCATTCGCGGGAAGGATGTGGAGGCGACAGAATTGGCGAGCATGTATGGCAAGATTTTGGCCGAAGCGGTGCGCCAGGTGATCGCGGGCACGATGAAGCCGCTCAGCGGGCCGATTCGGGCCGCGATGGGAGAGACAGAACTGGAATTGCAGCCGGGGATTCCGCTGGATGAGCTGAAACAACGTCTTCCAAACCTCACCGGCATGCCGAAGCGCGAGTTCGAGCACTTCATTCGCCAATACGAGACGCTCGGCTCGCCGCGAGATCATGTGAAGTATCCGATTCAGGTCTGGCGCATCGGGGCGGACTTCACGTTCATCGCGCTCACGGGCGAGACAGTGGTGGATTACTCGCTCAAGTTCAAAGCAGTGTATGGATGGAACAACACCTGGGTCTGCGGCTACAACAACGACCTGACCAGCTACATCCCCAGCCTGCGAGTGCTCAAAGAAGGCGGCTACGAAGGCGTGACCGGCATGTTCGAATACGGTCACCGAGCGCCTTACACGGAAACGGTGGAGGAGAAGATCACGACGAAGGTCGATGATTTGGTGAAGGCGACAGCAAAGTAGCCATCTCGCAGAAGCCAGATGGCTACTTTACCACCGGAGCTGTCTGCTCCGGCGTCACGCGGCCGCCGGGGAGTTCCATGATCTTGATGTTCCGAAAGTGGATCTCTGCCCCTTCGGATTCGAGGCAGAGGTAGCCTTTGCGCACGGTGGACTGGCTGATGCCGTTCACGAATTTGCCGTTGATCGAGAGCTTCACGGTGCCATCGACGCACACGACATCGTAGGTGTTCCATTCACCTTTGCCTTTGCAGCGCATCTCCCAGGACATGCTGCGGCGACCGCGTGGATTGTCGGGAATGCCTTCGAGGCCGTTCGCGCCGAAGAGTTCGCCGGAGACGTAGCCGGTATGATTCGGTTGACCGTCTTTGGTCGGATGCAGCTTCGGCCATTCGAGTTCGAGCATCTGCACTTCCATGCCTTTGGGCAGCGGACGGTTCGGCGGGGTGCTGCCTTCGCTCCAAACAAAGACGCCGGAGTTACCGCCGGCCTGCGTGTGCTTCCACTCGATATGCAGGATGAAGTTTTCATACTGCTTCTCGCTGCGCATCACGCCGATGGGCAGGCCTTTGCACACGAGCAAGCCTTCTTTGACGCTCCATGTCTCCTTGCTGGTGTTCACATCCACCCAGCCCGTGAGATCCTTGCCGTTGAAGAGATCGCGCCACTGCGGCACGTCATCGGCGAGAGCGGTGGTGGCGAGGAGGAGTGGGAAAAGGAGGTGTTTCATGGCGTGACTCTCACAGCGCGGCCCGGACGTGCATCTTTCACAAGTTCGCCATCGCGCACGACGAAAGTGCCGTTCACCAAGACATGCGGAATGCCTGCCGAAGGCGTGGTGGGCGCTTCAAACGTCGCGCGGTCGATCACTTTGTTTGGATCGAAAATGGTGATATCCGCGTCGGCCCCGATGGCGATGCGGCCTTTGTTTTTCATCATCGGCACATGACCTTCGAGGCGCTTGGCGGGGAGGATGGTCATCTTCGCCAGTGCATCCATCAGCGGCAGCAGTTTCTTCTCGCGGGAGTAGTGGCCGAGCACACGCGCAAAGGTGCCTGCGCCGCGCGGATGCCCTTTGCCATCGACAAAGGGGATGCCGTCGCTGGCGATCATCACACCGGGATGCGCGATGGCCTTCTCGACGTTCTCGTCCTTCATCATGTAGATGATCACCCAGCCGCCTTGTTTGCGATACGACTCAAAGGTCTCCTTTGTGAGCCGCTCACCCGTCGCAGCCCAGGCGAGATCGCCATAACTGATTTTGAGGTTGTCCTGCCAGCCGGGATTGAACATCGCCGACTCTAGCACGGTGGATGCGGCGGTGTAGGGATACACTTCGGTCGTGAGATCCATGCCTGCGGCCTTGCTGGCGTCGATCAGCTTCAAGACTTCCGGAACATCCGTGATGCCGCTGCTGCCGACATGCACGACGTGCAACGCCGCGCCGGTTTTCTTCGCCGTGTCGATGGCCTCTCGGATCGCGGCGATGCCAAAGGCACGCGTGTGGACAAAAGCGGGCACCTTGCGCTCCGCCGCGATGCGAAACATCGCCTCGATCTCACTCGGATCGGCCGCTGGCGTGTAATTGATGCCGAAACCGATGCCCAACGCGCCTTCATCGAGCCCACGGCGAATCGCCTCGCCCATGAGCTTCAATTCAGCCTCGCTCGCGATCTCGTTGGCCCCTGCGGGCGATGCGCCGAGGCCGGAAAGACGAGCGCGATTCACCGCCCAGTGACCGATGCGAAGCTGCGGATGAAAGGCGGCAAAACGCACAGTGATGTGGCCGACAGCGGCTCCGAAATTCAGCGGCGCTTTGCCCTCCATGGAGTGATACCACTCATCCACCGGATAAACGCCGACTTCCATGTCGAGCGCCGTCGTCACGCCATCGCGTGCCTGGATCTGCATGTCACCTGTGGTCTGGCCGTGCGCATGGATGTCGATGAAACCGGGAGACACGACATGCCCGGCCACATCGAGAACCTTGTCGCCAGAAAGCGGCGTCTCTGAAATCGCGCTGATCTTGCCACCCGTAATGCCGATGTCCCGCACAGCATCGAGACCGCTCGCCGGGTCCATCACGCGACCATTGGCGATGACGAAGTCATGTGCAGAAAGTGGAAACCCGGTGGCAAGGATCGCGAAGAGAAGTCTGGCGTTCATGGGATGCGGGAGAATGCGCTCGCGCACCGGACTCAGCCAACCAATTCGGTGATCACCTTGCCTTCATCCGCGACGATGGGCCGAGGGCGGCCCTGCGGATCGATCCAGTTGGTGTTCTGCTCAATGCCGAGATGATGAAACACCGTGGCGGCGAGATCGCCGGGTGCGACGCGACGGCTGTCGATGTCGCCGCCCTGCCGGTCGGTGCTGCCGATGACCTGGCCGTGCTTCATGCCGCCACCGGCGACGACCATGGACATCACGCGTGGCCAGTGATCGCGTCCGGCGTTCTTGTTGATGGTTGGGCTGCGGCCAAACTCGCCCATCATGAGGATCAGCGTGCTGTCGAGCAGGCCGCGATCTTCGAGATCGGTGACGATGGCGTGCAGCGTGCGATCCACGCTGGGTAGCAACGGTGTGAGGCCCTTCTTGATGCCGCCCCACTTCACTTCATCGCCATGATGATCAAAGTAACCCCAGGCACCGCTCACCGTCACAAAGGTGGAGCCGGCTTCGACGAGGCGACGTGCTAGTAGCGCCTTCTCGCCAATGCTGTCGCGGCCATAGCGGTCGCGCATTGCAGGTGTCTCGGCATCGAGATTGAAGGCGCGTTGCGCGTTGCCAGTCATGAGCACTTCGTAGGCCTGCTGCGTGTAGCGGTCTGCGGCGGCGATCTGCGCATTGCCATCGACGCTGCGCTTCCAGTCGTCCATCTGCGTGAGCAAATCACGGCGATTGCCGAGGCGCTCGACGGTCAGGCCTTCGGAGAGTTTGAGGCGGCCGGACAAATCCTTGCCGCTGACCGGTTCAAAGTCGCCACCCATGTGCCCCGCGCCCCAGATATCGGCGGGCAGTGAGTCAGCCAGCGCAACGTAACCGGGAATGCCCGGCGCGTTCGCGCCGCGAAACTTCGCCGCGATGGAGCCCATCGACGGCCAGCCGCCGCCGTCACGACCGTCGTTCGTGCGCTTCGCGAGCGGATTGCAGGCCTGCATGGTGATCGGCGTGTGATTGCTGGCGCTGCAATCGACCGAGCGGATCAGCGTGAGCTTATCCATGATCTTCGCCGTGAGTGGCAAGTGCTCGCAGACATGAATGCCGGGCACTTTGGTCGAGATGTGGCCGAAGGGGCCGCGTATCTCGCTCGGCGCGTCCGGTTTCGGATCCCACATGTCGATGTGGCTCGGGCCGCCGGAGAGCCAGAAGAGGATCACGTTCGTCTTCCCCTTCGCTTGCCCTGCTGCCGCCGCGAGCGCCTGTGTTTGCAGCAGCGAAGGCAGTGAGACGCCCGCGAGTCCGGCGAGTCCTGTCTGCAAAAATCCGCGCCGCGTGGAGCCAACGCGCAGCAGATCTCCGCGAACTGGACTGAAGGCCTGAGTGATGGATGAAGTTGTGGGGTTCATGCGCGTGGCTGTGGAAATATTGAGAACCTACGTCAAGAGTTGGCTGGCCTTGCTTTTCGCCGATGATTGCGATGTCGAAGCGCATGTTATACGACTTCATTGCATGGGGATTCTTCGCCTCAGACCCGCTGAATGAACACAAGTGCAGACCACCTGTCTCAGACTCGCCGCGCCTGCCCATGGTTCTGCTCTCTCTATGATGATTAAACTCCGCTTGATCCTGCTAGCCGCACTTTGCGCGACTTCTATTGCCTGTCAGAGCACCTCAAACATCCAACGGAAAAAGATCACCAGCGTGGATCATCTCGGCGTCATTCAAAACGTGAAGACCACGGCCTACACGCAGAGTGAGAGTGACCACATCGTGTATGGCGCGAAGAGCGCCGTGGGCAACACTCTCAAGTATGGCGCAGTGCGCAGCGCCGCCGCAGATTGGTCCGTGTATCCCGTGGGCACCGAATTCAAGATCGAAGGTGAGCCGTATGTCTATCAAGTGGACGACTATGGCTCCGCGCTCGTGGGCACGAAGACCATCGACCTTTACAGGCCTTCTAAAGCATCCATGGACAGTTGGGGTGCCCGCAACGTGAACATCCAGGTGATCAAGTGGGGATCGTTTACGAAGAGTCTTTCGATCATGAAGCCGCGTGATGGTATCAAGTCACACATTCATCCCATGATCTCCGCGATTGAAGCGCGACACGAGCCCGAATCCTAGCGGTTAGGCGAGAAGGGCTTTCCCTCGCAATGACTGCCTTACTTTAATGCGGGTGTTGGAAACAAAGCCTGCATTGCACGCAGGGTTTGATCGACGAGAATCTGGCCGCCTTCAGGGCCGACTTTGTTCACGTGCGGCAGGCCGCTGTAGCTGCCGCCTTCGATGGCGAGCGCGGTGGGCAGATACATGCCGCAGCCGTTGGTGAGCTGGAGAACAAAGGTCTGCTGCGCGGGACTGCGGGCCTTCATCTGGATGCCCCAGTCGAGATACAGCTCGAAGGTGTTCGTGGTGATGGCGATGTCGCCAAGACGCAGGACGTGCAGCTCCATGTCGTAAGGCGGGAGTTTGTCCGCTTCCTCGAATCGCTTCACGATGCCCTGTTCGAGTTTCAGCATCGTGATGACACGGTTGTCCGGCTTCTCGACGACGCTGTATTGCGCGATGTTCTTCTTCGAGTCTGCATACTCGCGTTCGAGGATCTTGCGTGGCGGCAGCGGCAGGTCTTCGACAATGTGGCCGAAGGGCGCGTCGGTGCGGATGTCGGTCTTCGCGGCATCGAGTGTGTCGAAAACGGCATTGCTGATGCGCCGACCGAGTTCCTGCTGCCGCGTGAGGCCGCGCAGCTTGATCATGCGGGCCTCGGCATCCTTGCGATACTGCGGGTGCGGCGATTGATCGCCCGCTGCGCTGCACCAGCCAAGCACGGTGAGGTCAGGCATGTTCAGTTTGGCCTTCAACTGCTCGCGTGCGTCGTGCCAGAAATCGGCATTGAGCGCGCTGCGGCTCTCCACTTCCTGCGACGGACACGCAACGTTGATAGCGACGGCTTGAAGTTGCTTCTCGGCATTCCAGAAGAACAGCGTCTCAATTCCCGAGTCGGAGCCGGCCTCCATGTGGCGGAAGCGCGCGTCGTTCGTCTTTGCATACATCTGCGCGTGACCATCGGCGAAGACGGAGCGGCGATTCTCGCCGATCTGGGCGAATCCGAGCGTCCAACTCACACCACCCGGCTTGCGGCTATTCCATGCCTGCACGGCGGCCTGCGAGAGTCGCTCGACGAGATACGCGGTGTATTCCGCCGGCTGCATGACGTCTTCCTTCGGAATCGAATAAGTGATGAGTGTCTCTTCTGGAATTTCCGAGGTCACCGGCGCGGTGTGCGTGTGGGTGGCGGAAACGATGACCTTCCGCACATCGAAATCCGGCAACAGCGGCTTCAGATGTTTACGAAACTGCGCGAGCACCGAGTGATGAATACCCACGAGATCGCAGGAGATGAGAATGCTCTGATCGACCACCTCGCCGCCTTCCACCGACTCAATCGCCACCGCCGCAGCGATGATGGGCGCTTCCACACTTTGCGAAATGCGCGTCCCAAACTGCCCCGCGAGCGCCACGGGCCTGTCCGGCGTGATGCTAACCGTTGATGAGCCAATGCGGAGCTCGGCGGCGATAGCGGTCGTGGTAACCAGGAGGCAAAGGAGAGCTGTTTTCATGGCGGATGAATTGGAACGGTCGGTGAGGTGCTTTTCATTTGGATAAGCCTTTTCTTTTCAGTCGTTATCATCCCGTATGACTCCGCCTAAACCAGCCGCGATCCTCAAAGACAAGATGATGAAGGGCCACACGGTCTTCGGCACGCTGATTCAGCACGCCGTGGTGCCTGCCATCGTGGACTTCATTCCAGACGGCAGCATTGACTTCGTCATCGTCACGGCGGAGCACAACGCGCTCGATATTGGTGACTTCATGCCGCTGCGCTATGCGCTGGCGGCCAAAGGCATCGCCACGCTCGCTCGCACGCACAGTCGTGATGCGGATGACGTGGCGAAGGTCTGCGATTCATTCGACGGCGTCGTCATCCCGTATGCGGAGGATGTGGAGCTGATCAAACGCCTCGCCGCAGCCGCTGTGTATCGTCCGCTCAAAGGCGAGGCACTCGAACGCGTGATCAAAGACGGCAAGTGGCCGAGCGACAAGACGCGCGACTACATCGAGCAGAAGTGCACGGACACGCTCTTCGTGCCGATGATCGAATCCGTACACGCAATGTACAACCTCGACGCCATCTGTTCCATCCCCGGCGTGAGTGCCCTGTTCATCGGCCCGAACGATCTGACGACGAACATGGGCATTCCGAATGAATATGATCATCCCGACTTCATTGCGGCGGTCAAAAAGGTCATTGATGCCGCCGACAAGCGCCACATCCCCGCCGGCAGTTGGTTTGGTAAAACCGAGCAGCAACTCCGCGCCATCAAGCAAGGCGCGCGCTTCATCTGCCACTCCAACGACAGCAGTCTGCTGAAGGACATCATGACGACAGTCTTTGGTGCGCTGCGGAAGGCCTGATCACATGAGTTGATGGATCGGAAGAAATCTCACTTGCCAGGCCAAACTTTCAGAACTATCTGGAAGTAAGATGTCAGACGAAACCGCCACCACTTGGGAGACCTCGCGCGAGGAATTCATCGCGCAGTGGGGGGCGCTAGGCAGCAACTGGGGGATCAACCGGACGATGGCGCAGATTCATGCGCTGCTCATGACCGCGCCGGAACCCATGCACACGGAGGAGATGATGGAGCGGCTCCACATCAGCCGTGGCAATGCGAACACAAACATCCGCGAGCTCATCGGCTGGGGGCTCATCCGGCTCGTGGTGAAAAAGGGCGAGCGCCGGGAGTATTTCGAGGCGGAGAAGGATGTCTGGAAAATGTTCATCACCATCGCCAAAGAGCGCAAACGCCGAGAGCTGGACCCAGCCTTGGCCGTGCTGCGCAAGTGCTCGGAAGAGACAAAGGGCGAGGCCGCAGGCCCTGGGAAAGACTTCCACCGCCAGATGAAGGAGCTTCAGGAGTTCGTCGAGTTCGGCATGAAGGTTTCCGACACGGTCGCCTCCATGAAACACGCCTCCGCCCTCCAGTGGGCCATGAGACTGCTCAGTTAGCTCCTTTTTTTGACCTTATATTTCAGTAGTGTCTGAAACTACAAATAGAACAAACACAAAACCCACACACGAAAGGAACCCACCCCATGAACGAAACCGTCCTCACCTATGGCCTCTATCTGACCATCGCCATCACCCTCACCATCTGGGTCGCCAGAACCCTGCACAAAAATGGCCGCATCTTCCTCGTCGAGTGTTTTCACGGCAACGAGGAGTTGGCCGACAGTGTGAACCACCTGCTCGTCGTCGGGTTTTACCTCATCAACATCGGCTTCGTCTCGCTCTACCTGAAAACCACAGAAGACGTGCTCGGCGCACGCGGTGTCTTTGAGGCGCTGAGTGGGAAGATGGGCATCGTGCTGCTGGTGCTCGGGGCCATGCACTTCTTCAACCTAGTGGTT
>JBILPY010000379.1:0-4715 GCA_044373575.1 Prosthecobacter sp.
GAGTTTGATCTCGATGCCATCGCCTTCCTACTTGGTGAGAATGGCAAATTGCAGGATCGCGGAGCCGACAAGCTTGTTGGGGGAGACATCGTGTTCTTCAACAGCCGCAAGCACCCAAGCGGTGCTGTCATTCACAGTGGGGACAACCGCGTTGGCGGCACAGGAGCCAATGATGACGAGCAGATCATCGTGAAGCTAAATTCAATGCCCGCGAAGTATCACCGCATCTTGTTCCTCGTCTGCATCTACCAGGGTATCAAGCAGGGGCAGCACTTCGGCCAAGTCGAGTCTGCCTACATCCGTGCTGTGGACGGAAAGGGCAAGGAAATGGCACGCTTCTCCCTCAGCTCCGAGTCGGCCTATGAGGGCAAATGCACGATGGTCTTCGGCGAGGTGTATCGCCGAACTGACGGCTGGAAGTTCCGCGCCATCGGCGATGCCCACCCTTACGACAGCTTTGTTCATCTTCTCAAAGACCACCTGCCCCAGTAAATCAACCCAATCCACATCATGCGCCGTCTCCCCGTTTATCTCGTCCTCGACACCTCCGGCTCTATGTCGGGCGAACCCATTCAGCAGGTCAATAATGGCGTGCAGATGCTCGTCTCCGCTTTGCGCCAAGATCCGCAGGCTCTTGAGACAGCCTTCCTCAGCGTCATCACGTTTGATACATCTGCCAAAGAGGCCGTGCCATTGACTGATCTGCCTTCGTTTCAGGCACCGACCGTCTCCGCTACCGGCACGACCGCACTAGGAGAGGCTCTTTCACTCGTGGCTGACTGCGCGAAACGTGACGTGAAGACGGCCTCAGCGACTCAAAAAGCTGACTGGCGTCCAATGGTGTTCATCATGACTGACGGCAGCCCAACCGATGACTTTCAAAAAGGGTTGGCCCGATTCAAGAAGGAAAAATGGGGCGCGGTGGTGGCCTGCGGGGTGGATAGCGCGGATGTGAGCCTGCTTCAACAAATCGCCGGTGAGGCAGTGGTTACGCTGTCCACGGCGGATGCCAAGGCGCTTGAGGCGTTCTTCAAGTGGGTCACTGCGTCCATCAGCACCTCCAGCAAGAGCGTGCAGACGGGAAAAGAAGTCGAAGGACTGAACCAACTGCCGCCTCCACCTCCAGAAATCCAGGTCGTCGTCTGAGGCGGCACACCCATGATATGCAGGAGCTACCATCCATCCTGGCCGCGCTGGCGGTGCTCGGGCTGCTGATCTTCATCCGTGTGAAGGTCATGCAATTCCGCTGCGGTGCGGCGGGTGGGACATTCCATTTTGGAAGCAGTCTCCAGCTCATGCTCCGCGTGCTTAGCAGTCTCGTCGTGCCGGGACTTGGGCAGGGGATGCGTGGTCGTGTCGGAGTCGGCCTGCTGCACCTCGGCGTCTTTGTCGTGGCCTTTTGCTGCCTGGGTGAGGTGGCTTTTTTGATCAATCTCGTCTCCGCCATGGAGCATGTCTTTCCCTGATCCTATGTCTGCCCGCCGCCTTCCCGTCTATCTTATTCTCGATACCTCGGGCTCTATGCGCGGGGAGCCGATCCAGGCGCTCAAGGTAGGAGTGCAGGCACTCATCTCCACGCTGCGGCAGGACCCCCATGCGCTGGAGTCAGTGCATATCAGCATCATCACGTATGATGCCAAGGCTCGAGTGGTTTGTCCCTTGCAGAGTCTGGAGGACTTCCAGATGCCTCTGATCGAGTGTCCGCAGTCCGGGCCCACGATGACCGGCGCTGCTTTGGAAATGCTCTGCCAGTGCGTGGATAAGGATGTGCAGCGCACCACATCAGATCATAAGGGCGACTGGCGACCCATCGCCTTTCTGATGACCGACGGTGGGCCGAACGACACCGCGCTTTATGCTCAAATGATCCCTGAGGTACAGAAGCGTCCTTTCGCTTCCATCATCGCCTGCGCCGCTGGTGCCAATGCCAAAGTGGAGCCACTGCGAAGGCTGACGCCAAACGTGTTCAACTTGGAGACGATGGACGGTCACTCCTTCGCCGGACTTTTCCAGTGGGTGTCTTCTACCGTCTCATCGGGGAATCGCAGCATGGGTGCCACCAGCAGCATCACGCTCCCACCACCACCGCCAGAGATTCACATCGTCGTGTAACCCCGCTATTTTCATGCAGCTCACTTCTCAAAGCCCGAATATCCAAGATGTCCCCGCCTTTCTCCGCGCGATGGCGGAGGCTCTGGAGCAGATGCACGCCGAGCAGCGAGCGCACGGAGCTATCGGAGGCGAGATCAAAGACTGGCTCACCGATAGTCAGGACGCGCTGGACCCGGAGCGTTTCAAAGCCGCTGCCAAGCCAACTGATCAACTGCCGGACGATCCGCTACGCGCAGATATTTATTCCTTTATTGCTTACTGCACTGGGCTCATCGCTGGCGGTTCGTCGGCACCCGGCCAGCCATTCCAGGCTGCTCACCACCAAGGCAAGGGCTGGCCACAATTCTTCCTCCAGCTTCTCGAAACTCTCTCAAAACAAGGCGCGTCAACGTGCGTGACGATGGCTGATTTGAGCAAGGAACTGAAGGAGCCTACTCCTGTGTCAAACGCCGTGGCAAACTCGACCGTGCCTGCACGACCAGCCGCGCCGCAGCCCCTCATCTCCATTGCACTTCGCAACGCTACAGTGGGCAAGCCATATCAGGTGGAGCCGGGAGCGATTGCCACCGCCATCGCCAAACAACGTGGTGACAACCCGGAGCAGGTACGCATTTCCCATCTGCAACTGCCCGATGATTGTGGACTGATTTTCGACGAGGCCACTGGTGCCGTCACTGGCACACCCACCCGCTCATTTGAGGGCAGCTTCAACTTGGATTATGAGCCTGCGCGAAGTGCGGCGAGCACTTCCATCAAGGTGACATTCCTCATCAATCCCGATCCTGCGTCTCTTTGGAAGGATCTGCCGCCGCCATCTGACGCACCGTATCAAAAAGCACTGCTGGATCACAGTGATGTGCAGCTCGGTCCATTCCGCATCGTTGCCGCCAGCCGTCGTGGTCGCTCCCATGCGAACAAAGGCGAGTTTCGTGATGATGACTATGCCATCGGTTATGCTGCCGACAGTGGATGGTTAGTCGTGGTCGTGGCAGATGGTGCGGGTTCCGCCACCTACTCCCGCCGGGGATCGCAGATCGCCTGTGCTGTAGCCAAGAACAGACTCGTCGCCGTGCTCAATAGTACGGAACTCAATCAGGCAGAGGCGCAGTATGTCCAGCACCGAGACTGGCAGCACCGAGAAGTAAAGCTGGCTTTGCGCCAGTCTCTCTATGAGGCGGCATTAGACGGACATCACAAATTGCGCGCGGAAGTCGCTCAGCCATCTGAGCCACTGCCAGCTCCAGCCACGCTGCGCAATTACGACACGACGCTCATCCTGCTCGTGATGAAAAAGACGGGTGAGGGTTGCATCGCGGCCACCTTTGCCATCGGTGATGGTGGCGCGGGCATCCTTCCGCATCCTGGCGAGGGTATCCCTCTCACTCACGCAGATTCTGGCGAGCACGCCGGTCAGACGATCTTCCTCACGTTTGACTCCACCGTGGCGAACACCGAGGCCAATCTCGAAAGCCGCTTTCATCTAGCCCAGACTCAAGAGTTCGCCGGAGCACTCGCCATGACGGATGGTATCACTGATCCGAAATTTCCAAGCGATGCCGCTTTTGCTGATCCTGCTCAGTGGGCTGCTCTTTGGGCGGAGCTTCAGCCGAGTCTCACCAGTTCGCAGGCGTTGCTCGACTGGATGAATTTCTTCTCCCCCGGCAATCACGATGATCGCACCCTCGTCGCCGTCCTGCCAGCTCCATCCGCCGCCCCTGACACGCCATGAGCATCATCAAAGTCAAATCCATAGTCACGGGCCAGGAGTATCAGTTCGACGAGAACAAGCATGCTGGTAGTGGTGTGATGAAAGACGTGTTCTTCGATCCCAAGAGGAACTATGTGGTGCAAATCTACAAGTCCATTCAGGATGCCAACTCGATGGAACGATTGAAAAACATCGTTGGTAAGTTTCGCGAGAATATCTTCAATCAAGCCGGGGGTGAGTATTGGGAATCCGTCTATTGCTGGCCGACCGATATAGTTACTGTGCCAGGTAAGGGACTTCCTGCTCTTATCGCACCCATCTACCGAAAGGAGTTCTTCTTCGAGTTTGGCTCCACTAACAACGACATGCTCGGCATCAAAGGTAAAGACAAGGAGGGCAAATGGTTTGCCACTGCGCACCATCGGCAGCGATTTCTAGATGAGCGCGAGCTGGGCGACTGGCGAAAACACCTCGGCTTGTGCATCAAAATCGCCCGTGCAGTTAAGCGCATGCACGCCGCAGGTCTGGCCCACTCAGATTTGTCCTATCGCAACGTGTTGATCGACCCGTTATCTGGTGGTGCCTCGGTCATCGACATCGACGGACTTGTCGTGCCGCAGCGCTTCCCACCTGATGTCATCGGCACGCCTGACTTCATCGCACCCGAGGTTCTACGCACGCTTTCCCTCCCCATCACGGACAAAAACCGCTCCCTGCCCTGCATCGAGACTGACCGTCACGCCTTGGCCGTGCTCATCTACATGTATCTGCTCTACCGCCACCCGCTGCGTGGCGGGAAAATTCATGACCCCGATCCAGGCCGTGACGAGGAGCTGCACATGGGTGAGAAGGCGCTTTTCATCGAGCATCCATCCGATAAAACGAACCGCCCCAA
>JBILPY010000381.1:0-4710 GCA_044373575.1 Prosthecobacter sp.
GCTGAGTTTCGGCCTGGGCGTCACCGTGGAGGCGCTGCGCAATACAAGCGCGACCATCAATGGTGTGGCGCTGAGAGAGGGCACACGCGTGGAGGCATCCATCGAGGACAAGATCATCGCGCATGGTGAGATCGAGATCGCGCTGCGTGACCTGCGAGTGCGTGCCCAGGAATTTGGCGGGCAGTTCCGACTGGAAGGGAGCCGCAATACCTATTTGGTTTCCAACAAGCCCGAGCTTCTGGAGGAAGGCGACATTTTACTGAGTGAAGACACGGAGGGAGAGATCCTGCTGCGCATCGAGTGCAATTACACCCAGAAAACCGGCTCGGTGGAGGTGCTGCGTTCATCGCGGCCCATTTTCATCGGCGAGATTCCCGTGAGGGATCGCATCTCACTGGATGATGGGGCGACGATCACGCTGGGCGAGGGACAGTATCTGCGCTGCCACTTCAGCGACCGCATCATCGAAGAGGAGAAGAACGTCATCCGCCAGATGGAGGTGCGTGAGCTGTCACATCGATTCGACAGCAAAGACACGGCGCTGGATGGCATCAGCCTGATCGCGCGGCGCGGCGAGATGATCTGCGTCATGGGACCGAGTGGCTGCGGCAAGAGCACGCTACTGCGGGTGCTCGCAGGGCAGCTCAAAACACGCGGTGGTGAGGTGCTCATGAACGGGCTCTCGCTGTATGGCAATCGGCCAAATCTCACGCCTTACATCGCCTATATTCCGCAGGAGGATGCTTTTGATCCGCTCTTGAAAGTACAGGAGAACCTGGATTTCTCCGTGGCCATCCGCTGCCCGCATTTAAAGGAAGAGGAGCGCCGCAAGCGCGTGGAGGCGAAGCTGGCGGAACTCGGGCTCGCGGACATGCGGAAGCGTCTGGCGGGCACGCCGGAGCAGAAGTTTCTCTCAGGTGGTGAGCGTAAGCGTCTGAACGCGGGGCTGGACATGATCGGCATCTCGGATGTGTACCTTTTTGATGAACCGACCTCGGGTCTGTCATCAAAGGACAGCGAGCATGTGCTGGAGATCATCCGCAGTTTGGCGCGCAACAAGATCGTGATGGTGTCCATCCATCAGCCGAGCATGAGGCTGCTCCAGACCTTTGATAAAGCGCTGCTGCTGGATAAAGGCGGCAAAATGGCCTACTTCGGCACGCCTCAGGGATTGCTGGAATACTTTTGGAAGGCCTACAATGACGAGACGGGCCAGCGCGAGGCGGAGATGCCGGGGAACATCACGCCTGACTTTGTCTTCGATGTGCTGGAGACGCCGCTGCGAGATATCAGCGGGGACATCATCCAGGAGCGCAGCGCCGACGGGCACATGGTGGCGGCGCGGCGCTTCCCGCCGAACTTCTGGCGTGACCGCTACCAAAGTCATCTACTGCTGGAGAGCATGGCCAAGGTGCAGGCCATGCCGGGCGCGACGAACGTGATCTCGCGTCCGCGTGAGGACTCCCACAGCACGGCACGCTCCCGCACGGTGCCGAAACAGCCGACACACACGTTGCGGGAAGAGAGCATTCTCTTCTACACGAACCTGAAGCGCGCCTTCCTCTCGAAGCTGAGGAACCGCACGAATCTGCTCACGACACTGCTGGAGGCACCTCTATTGGCCTTCCTGATTTCTGGCGTGCTGAAGTATAGTGAGGAAGCGCACTACACCTTTGCCACGGCCTTCCATGTGCCGACCTACCTCTTCATGAGTCTGGTCGTGGCGATGTTCCTCGGTCTGACGAACAGCGCAGACGAGATCATCCGTGACCGGCATCTGCTGAATCGGGAGCGCAATCATAACCTGCGCACCTTTTACTACCTGTGCGGGAAGGTGATCTCGCTGAGCGCCTTCGCGCTCGTGCAGTGCTTTATTTATCTGATCATCGGCAACGGCCTGCTGGAGATCCGGGACATGTTCTGGGTGCACCTGTGGTGGATGTTCATCACGGCGCTAACGGGCGCGTGCATGGGGCTGCTGATCTCGACGGTGGTGGGGGACAATCGCACCGCCATCAATGCCATCCCGCTGCTGCTGATCCCGCAGATCATCCTCGGCGGGGCGCTGATCAAGTATGAGGAGATGAACAAGAATCTCGACTTCGTCTATTCGGTGACACGCTGGATGGAACGCGCCGGTATGACGGAGGAGAATGAGCCGAGCAAACTGAAGGTGCCCTTCATCTGCCAGTTCATGCCGCTGCGCTGGAGTTACGAGGCGATGCTTATCTCCCAGGCGAAATTGAACCCGCTCACGGCTGCACAGGATCAATTGGAGGCGCGTATCCAGGAACTCGTGGATCTGCCAGCAGACATCAAAATGACCAAGGATCAGCAGCGTGACCTCGACACGGCGAAGCAGGCGCTGGCGGTGGTGTCCGGGCTCTATGCCAGGAATGCCGATGAGGCGGTGGGACTGCTCAATGAAGTGCGCAATGCCACCATCCACGGACAGCTCGATGCGAAACTGCTGAAGCGTGCGCTGGAGCAGCAGGACGGCGTGAGCGCCGAGGAGGTGTATGTGAACCGCAAGGTGCTTGACCTCGTGACGAAGGCTGAGATGGAGCGCGAGGACTACCGCCGGAAACGGAGTCCGAATGTCTTCTTCGGCACGAGCAAGCGCTACTTTGGCACGGAGTTCAGCACGCTCTGGATCAACGGCCTCGTGATGCTTTTCATCATGGCGCTAATCCTCACTGGGGTGCAGTTGGCTCTCAGACGGCAGTTGACGAAGGTGTGATCAATGCGGCAACATCCTCAGCGAGGTAGCGGCGGGAGACTTCCACGTATTTCAAGGCGAGTTGTTTGTTTGCCGCCTGCTCTTCGGGGCTGAGCGCGCGCACGACTTTTGCGGGTGATCCTATGACGAGAGAGCCTTCGGGCACCTGCATGTTCTTCGTCACGAGGGCACCTGCGGCGATGGTGCTGCGTGCGCCGATGAAGGCTCCATCGAGAATGATGGCTCCCATGCCGACGAGCACCTCATCTCCTACGGTGCAGGCATGGACGATGGCGCGATGACCGACGGTCACGCGATCCCCGAGAATGCAGGCGTGATCGTCGCTGACATGAAGCACGGAACCGTCCTGGACATTGGATTGTGCGCCGACGACGATGCGGTTGATGTCTCCGCGCAGCACGCTGCCGAACCAAACGCTCGACTCTTGCCCCAACTCCACCGCACCGAGAACGACGGCTCCTGGAGCGATGAAAGCGGACCTCGGAACGAATGGGCGAACGGCGGGAATCAAGAACTTTTTAAGAGAAGGTGCGCTCATAAATCAGCGTGGATGCTGGGTTGGCGGTGATTTTTGTGTTTGACGGAAAAGGATCGAAGCCGCTAAATCGCCGCTGAAACCGCGACAATTTAGCGGAAACTCCACGAACACATTAGCAACCAACAACCGGACAACAACATGAACAAAGCTCAACTCCTCGAACTGGTGCAGAAGAACCTCGGTGGTGACACCAGCAAGCGCGCCACTGCCGATGCTCTCGAAGCCGTGCTCGAAGCAATCGCCAAAGGCGTGAAGAAAGATGGCAATGTGCAGCTCATCGGCTTCGGCACCTTCAAGGTCGCCAAGCGCGCTGCCCGCACCGGACGCAATCCGAAGACCGGCGCTGCGATGAAGATCAAAGCCTCGAAGACCGTACGCTTTGTCGCCTCATCCTCCCTGAAGGGCTCCCTGTAATTCAGGGCCTTCCAGTTGGAATAATAACCCCGCAGTGCCCGTGACCTGCGGGGTTTTTTATGCCCTAGTTTGAGACCATCAAGGTGCCAGCGCCGCACGCTGGAGCAACTCGACGCCATAGTCGGCGGCAGGAATCCAGAGATCGAGCGTGGGGGTGAATGCAGCGCGGTCCACACGTAGCCAGAGATTGGTGGGTGTGTCATAGGAGGCAACGGCGGTAAGCGCACCCGTGCTGAGATTGATGGAGGCGACTTCGAGATTGCCGTAGCTGCTGGCGAGGAGGTGACCGCCGGCCACATTCAGCAGCGCCGGGGTTTCGGTCGTAGTCCAACTGTTGATCTGCGCGAGTCGTCCGGTTGTGGTGTTGTACCCAATGCCGACGACGCCAACGGTGCCTGCCTCGCGTGCGAGATACAGACGCACGCCATCCGTGGCAGTGGCACTGTGGAAGGGGGTGGAGGTGATGTAGCTGTCGAGCTGCCAGGCGCTGACGCCATCATAGCCGCTGGCCTGGATGACGCGGGTGGTTGGGCCACTGGTGCTGATCTGCTGGTCGCTGTTGGTGAGGATGACGGCTCCCTGTGCATCCGCTTGGGCGATACTGAGAAGCTGGCCGGGGATGGAGACTGGATCACGCAGCACGGGAGTGTTTGTGCGCCAGTCGATGACCTGGAGCCAGGAGGCTACACGCGTGTTGTAATAGTAGGGATAGGGGAAGATCGCTATGGTGCTGCTGGTCAGGGAACTTCTTTGTGGTTTGGGCAGTTCATCTGGTGCTGAGGTGTCGTAGCTGAGGAAAATGAAACCGCTCTGAGTGAAGGCGGCACTCGTGCCGCGCACGGTGCCATTCACGCGGATGACCTGTGCGGTGTCTGCACTGAGTCCCACTGTATCGAGAGAAACTGGACAGAGCACGGCTGCGGGAGAGCCGGGAGTAATTTCTGGAGTAGGAGGTGCGGCGAGGATGGTGTTGGTCGTAGAAAGGATGCCCGGCCTGACAGTCAGCACGGGCTGGATC
>JBILPY010000042.1:0-15359 GCA_044373575.1 Prosthecobacter sp.
GGGGCGAGGAGGCCGAGGTACCAGTCGAAGATTTCGGTGCCGAAGAAGACCCAGATGAGGGCTCCGGCGGCGAGGTATGGGCCGAAGGGGATCTTTTGACCCCACTCGCTGCGGCCAAAGAGGCGGGAGAGGCCGGCGATGAGGGTGCCGAGCAGGGAGGCGGCGAGGACGGTGAAGAGGACGCACTTCCAGCCAGTGAAGGTGCCGATCATCATGAGGAGGAGGACATCGCCGAAGCCCATGGCCTCGCGCGGGATGACGACGCTGGTGGTGGTGCCCTGGAGGTGGGTGACGCCTTCGATGGCGAACTCCTGGAGGCTGCCATCGGCGCTGCGGACTTTGAGTTTCTCCATCCAAAGCTCGGCGGTGACGTCGGTGAAGCTGAGTTCGTTCACGCTGAGGGCAGGGGAGGTGATGATCATGCGGTCGCTGGCGCGGGAGTAGATGTCGGCCCAACTGGTTTGTTCGCCGTCGAGGGTGACGATGGGGGGCTCTTCGTCGTTTGGCTGGGTGACGCTCCAGGGGGCGGGCTTTTCAAAGCGGAGGCGTTTGCGGCCAAAGGCGAGCTTGCCGAGCTCGACGACGAGCCAGAGGCCGCCAAGGCCGAGTGCGCCACTGGCGAGGGAGAGGAGGAAGCCACGAAGCGGCAGTTCCTCGCCGACGAGGGAGGGCACGAGCGTGGCGCTGATGAGTCCCGCGACGGCTCCGCCCATGGTGATCTCATGGGGCAGGATGTAGTGCTCGATGTCGATGAAGCTGCCGGCGACGAGGAGGGCGGTGAAAACCCAGAGGGCGAGCATGGCGGGGCCCCATTCCTTGATGAGGGTCCAGTCGCCGCCGACTCTCCAGAAGATGGCATAAAAGAGCAGGCCGGTGAGGAGCTCGACGCCGAGGTAACGCGGGGAGATGGAGCAGCCGCACTTGGCGCATTTGCCACGGAGCATGATCCAGCTCACGAGGGGGATGTTCAGCCACATCGGGATCTGATTTTTACATTTCGGGCAGTAGGAGCGGCGGGGATTGTTCACCGAGATGCCGAGGGGCAGGCGGTAGATGACCACATTTAAAAAGGAGCCGATGCCGGTGCCCATGAAGAAGAACAGGAAGTGGAGCAGGGCGTTGAGGAGGTCGTATTTGGACATGCGGCGGCTTGGAAAGGATGAAGTGGCCGGAAACTTGCCTTGCCATGCTGCTCAACGGAAGCAAAAAAAGGCTCTATGTTATTCAGCCAGGTTGGGAGGAAGATCACAGCGGCCTTTGTTTTGCTGCTGCTGCTGGCCAGTTGTGCCGACCAGCAAGATGCGTTTCATCCAGGGCGGACGGTGGAGCTGGGCAGGAAGATCGGGCTGGTGGATGTGCGGAAAGCGGTGCCCGGCATCGTGGTGGATCTGCGCTACACGACGGGGCAGAACGTGACGGGCCAGCCGCTCTACCCTCGCCGGATGCCCTGCCTGCTGCTGCGTCCGACGGTGGAGCGGCTGAAGCTGGCGCAGGCCACGCTCCGGGCTCAGGGCTACGGTCTGAAGATCTGGGACGCCTGGCGGCCGATTGAGGCGCAGGAAAAGCTCCATGCTCACGGCGGAAAGACGGGGATGTTCCTCAATCCCAAGGTCGGCTGGTCGCGTCACTGCGGCGGGGTTTCGCTGGATGCCACGCTGGTGGACGCGGCGGGCCGTGAACAGCCGATGCCGACCTATTTTGATGAAAACCTAGCGCACGCGGCGAGCAGCCAGACGCCGGCGGATCCAGACGTGCGCCGTAACCTAGCACTTTTTCACCAAGCCATGAGAGCAGCGGGGCTGATGCCGCTGCCCGCCGAGTGGTGGCACTTTGATGACATCGACTTTCTGCGCAATCCGGTGCCGGTGGTCCGGGGAAGTGATATTGGGGTGCCGATCCGCTGAGTGGTGTCGCAGGATTGGGGGCCATATCGGCAAAGCTGAGGTAACTGGGAGACTTTCATGCGATAGTGTCTCAATAGACTTTGACCTCTCGATATTTCCCGCCATTCTCCGATTCCTCTCTGCCCTCATGACTTCCTCCGCCCTCCGCCGCACGCCCGATCTGGCTCTGCCAGTGGTGGTGACGAGGTCTGCCAAGTCTCTGTCTGCGGAGGCCTGCGCTCCCACCGTCCTGCCGCACGTCGGGGCGGAACCTTGGGCAAAGTGGGCTTGGCTCCTGGCAGTCAGCGCCAGCTTCCTCGTGGTCGGAATCGCCGGTGTCTCGGCGGATCTGGGGCCGATGCCCAAGCTGACCTCGTATCACCCCAGGCTGCACGAACTCGCAGCTGCAGGAGGTGAGGCGATGCTGATGGCTGACCTCGCCGCCGAGCCCGAGGCTGCTGAAGTCGCGCAGGAAACGCCGCCCGAGGTGCTGGAAGTGCCCCCGCCGGTGGAGGCGGTGCCCGATGAGCTCGATCTCCCCGAGCTCGCCGAAGCCCTCGTAACAGAGGACCTTTTCGTCGTTCCCACCGCCCCGAAGGTGGAAGAGATGCTCCGCGCTGTGGACCCAGCGCCGCCGAAGCCCGTCACCCGTTCGACCACCCAAGCCACCCCAAGCCGCCCCATGGCCCGTAGCACCACTGGCACCGGCCAGGGTAGCGGAGTCGGCAGCGGCGGAGCCGGTGCGGGCAGCACGG
This sequence comes from Prosthecobacter sp., assembly GCA_044373575.1. GTDB lineage: Bacteria > Verrucomicrobiota > Verrucomicrobiia > Verrucomicrobiales > Verrucomicrobiaceae > Prosthecobacter. The sequence goes on from JBILPY010000042.1 coordinate 2,639, forward strand.
GGCAGGGGACCTTTGTCATTCCGAAGCCGAGTTATCCCAGCTCACTGAGATCGCTCGGCATCCAGGGCACCGTCCGGCTGCAAGTCACCGTCGGTGCTTCCGGGCGTGCCACCAGCGTCTCCATCATCGGCACGAGCGGAAACTCCACGCTCGATCAATACGCCGCCTCTTGGGTGCGCCGCAATGGCAAGGCACCTCCCGGAACTGTGCGCACCTTCACGGCCCCGCTGTCCTTTGTTCTACGTTAAAGTCACCGCCCCATGCTTGTCTCCCCCCCGCAGTTCCCTCTCGCCAACATCGTCGTCGAGTTCATCATCAAAGGCGGCCCTATCATGTACCCCATCCTGGTGGTGGCCGTGGTGGCGATCTGCGTCGTCGTCGAGCGCATCTTCTGGTGGCTGCGCCTCCGTGTGGGCCGCAAACCGAAGGTCATCGAAGAGGTCTATACCGCCTTGGATGAGGGAGACTTGCCCCGCGCGGTCAGCCTTTCCAAAGACAGCACCGACCCCGTCGTGCGCATGATCCATCACGGGCTGAATCACCACCACTCCTCCATGCAGGGCGCTCTCGAAGTCGCCGCCGGGCATGAGCTTCAGGCCGCCGGCCGGTTCCTCGGTGCCATGGACACCATCGTCACGCTCGGGCCACTGCTCGGCCTGCTCGGCACCGTCACGGGCATCATGGGCTCCTTCACTTCCATAGGCAGTTCCGAACTCGCGGTGGAAAAAGTCACCGGAGGCATCGGCGAGGCCCTCATCGCCACCGCAGCGGGTCTCGGAATCGCCATCACCACGCTGATCCCGATGAACTACTTCCACGGACGTCTCGCCAAGCTCCAGTTCGAACTCGAAGCCGCCGCGAACAATGTCCTCATCCTGGCCGGACGCCACGGTTTGGAAAAGAAGTAACCGGGAACTGAGAACCACGCGTGAAGCTCCACTCCCCCATCCCGCACAAGAAGACCCGTCTGGAGATCATCCCGTTGATCGACGTGATGTTCTTCCTGCTCGCGTCCTTCATGATGGTGAGCCTCACCATGACGAAGCAGCAGACACTGAAGGTCAATCTCCCCGTCGCCTCTGCCGCGCAGTCCGACTTCAAACCCGACATGATCAACCTCGCCGTCAACAAAGCGGGAGACATCTACTACGACAAAGAGCGCGCCACACTCCCCGAACTCGAGCGCAAGCTCGCCGAGCGATACGGAACAGACCCGAAAACGCCTGTGTACATTAGCGCCGATGTGGAGGCTCCATCCGGTCACATGCTCCGCGCGCTCGACATCGCTCGTCGTGTCGGCTTCACCCAGGTGGCCTTCCAGGTCAAAGCCGCCGTCACCACGGTCCCAGCTCCCGCCAAGTGATGAAGCACCTCCTCCAGATCCTGCTCGCCCTCGTCGCCCTCAGCCTCTGCGGCATCTGCGTGCTGCAATGGCAGCGCGAGGCCAGGCTCCGCGCGCGCATCGTGGGACTCGTCCAAGATCTCGAAGGTGAGAACAAACTGCGTGTCCAGGCCGAACAAAAAGTGGCTGAGTATGAGATTGAGATCGAGCGCCTCAACGGCCTTCGCAGTGAGATCGAGGCGAAGCTGCTCACCACCACCGAGGAACTTCGCGACCGCACGCTCGACCAAACCGCGCGAGGCTTCAGCATCGCCATCCTCATGAATGAAACCATCCGCTCCACCAGCGAGCTGGCCGCTTATCAAAAGCTCGCCGGCCAGGGCAGCGATGCGCTGAAGAAGCACAACGAAACCGTCTCCGAGCAGAACAGCGCCATCGAGAAAGCCAACGCGCAGCTCAAGCAGCTCGCCAAAGAGCGCGACGAAGCCATCACCAAGCTCAACGCCCGCACCATCGAGTTCAATGAACTCGTTGAGAAGTATAACAAGCGGAACCGCTAGCGGACCACGCCGCGCAGCTCCTTCAGTTTCGCGGCCATCCTGGCGGCGCGTTCGCCTTGCTCGGAGATGAGGTTCTTCTTCTCACCGAGATCGGTGGCGAGATCGTAGAGCTGCCCGGCGGGATCGGAGCCCGTCTCGCTGTTGGTGTTCTTATTCTTCTTCGGTCCCTGCGCGGGCTCGATGTATTTCCAAGTTCCGTCACGCAGTGCGAGCGGGCCAGCCTGCTCCACGAGATGATCACGCCCCGTCTTGGATTCACCGAGCAGCGCGGGCAGCACATTCACGCTGTCGGGTGCCGTGGGTTCTTTAAAATCCTGTCCCGTGAGTGCGGCGAAGGTGGCCGGGAAGTCCACCTGACAAACGAGTGCATCGCTGACGCCAGCTTTCACCCGCGCAGGCCAGCGGACGATGAAAGGTACACGCGTGCCGCCCTCGAAGGCGCTGTATTTACCACCGCGCAGAGCTCCGGCGGGCTGATGATTGCCAAGCTTCTCCACGGCTTCGTCCTGATAGCCGTCATCGACCACGGGGCCGTTGTCGCTGGAGAGAATGACGAGGGTGTTTTCGGTCAGGCCATGCTGATCGAGCGTGTCGAGAAGGCGGCCCACGCAGGCATCGAACTGGAGGATCGCATCGCCGCGCGGCCCCATGCCGCTTTTGCCAACGAAGCGAGGATGTGGGACGCGTGGCACATGCGGATCATGCGCGGCAAAGTAGAGGAAGAAGGGCTTGTCCTTGCCCGCCGTGATGAAATCGACGGCCTGCTGTGTGAAGACATCCGCCATGTCCTCGTCCTTCCACAGCGCCGACTTGCCGCCCTTCATGTGGCCGATGCGGCTGATGCCGTTGAGGATGAATTGATCATGCCCGTGGCTGGGATGCACACGCAGCAGCTCAGGGTTGGCTTTTCCCGTGGGCTGGCCGGGGAAGGGCGCTTTGTAGCTCACCTCGATGGGGTCCGCAGGATCAAGCCCGACGATGCGGTGATCGTTCACATACACGCAGGGCACACGATCTCCGGTGGCGGCCATGATGTAGCAGTGATCAAAACCGATCTCGAGCGGGCCGGGGCCTATCTTGCCATTCCAGTCCATGCCGCCGCTGCCGAGACCGAGGTGCCATTTCCCGATGACGCCCGTCCGGTAGCCTGCGTTCTTCAACACGCTGGCCATCGTGGTGCGGCCGGGTTCGATGATCATTTTGGCATCGCCAGGGAGAATTCCGGTGCCTTTCTTCCGAAACGCATACTCGCCTGTGAGCATCGCATAGCGTGAGGGCGTGCAGGTGGCGGCAGAGGCATGACCATCGGTAAAGCGCAGTCCCGATGCTGCCAGCCGGTCGATGTTTGGCGTGGAGATCGTCTTTGAGCCGTAGCAGGAGACATCGCCGTAGCCGAGGTCATCGGCGTAGAGCAGCAGGACATTCGGCGTGGCAGCGCTGAGCAGAGCTGGGGCAGAAAGGACAAGGAGAGAAGCGAGAATCGAGCGCATGAACCGGGGTGAACGTGTGCCCGGGTAGCGGAGTTTCAGCCATGCGCGGACTTCTGCTGGCTGCATGACGGTTTATTTTGGAGACAAAGGTAGCAGCCAGCATGGGGTTGTGCTACGGCCTCCGGTTCCTCGAATGTCGTAAGGCGCACGGGGACCAATCAATCACGCATGAACGACCTTCCGACTCAGATCCCGACTCTCCTTTCCCAATTTGAACCCAGGTTGCGTGCGGAGGCCGAGCGTCTGGTGGACGCCGACTCTGTGCGTGGTCTTGACGTCACCGATGAAGAGGTGCTGGCCGAGGTTCGGCTCGATGACAACAGCGTGAATACACGCTGGGCTTTCGAAGACGGCCAGTGGCGCGGCGAGTCCGATATCGATGACCGCGTGCTGCACGATCTCGCCCTTTGCACGGCGCTCATCGCCATTCAGCGGAAGGCGAAGCGCGAGCCCGAGTCCTTCAAGCCCTCCGAGACCGAGATCCCTTTCCAGGAAATCGTGGAAAAGCGGATGGCGCGGCAGTTTACTCCAGAAGAGGAAGCCTACTTCGCCAAGGTGGAGAAGCGCTACCAGCGAGTGCTGCAGACCGGCACCATCTTTGACCATGACATGGTGCGCCTGCACCCGAAGTGGACCATCCAGAGCACGGACCCGATCCCCATGTGGCCCGATGCTCCGAAGACCCTGCGTGAGTTCTGGGATTATGTCCCCCTCGCGCTGACAGATCGCGGCCTGCCCATCCCCGGCTTCCTGCGCGGCGTAGCTGATCTCACCGCCGTGCGCGAGCGTCTGCGCGAGTGGCGTCAGGAGCGCACCGTGCCGCTTTGGAAAGAGCGCATCCGCCGCCTGCTGAAGGACGACTCCGGCATGGGCGCAGGCCTGCGCCGTGCGGGGGATCTGCGTCTGCTCATCTCTCCTGGTGAAGCCCGCCTCCAGGGCCGCTTCGGTGAGGAGGAGCGCTTCCGCCCCGTCACCGGCGCGGAACTGCGTGAGCTCGAAGAAGCCCAGTCCATGGGCGGTCTCATGGTGCCGCCAGAGGCCGAGTTGCTGCTGCTTTCCGCCCTCGGCCAAAGCTCCGCCGGTGCTGCGGACGTGTGCCGCTTTGACCTCGACTCCTACGGGCAATGGCTCGGCAGTGTGTTTCAGCAGCCCGCGTTGGAAGACCGCCTCGTCACGCTCGATGAGCATCCCTTCCGCCGTGCTTCCACACAGCTCCGCTGGCAGAGCGTGGATGATCTGGAGGCCAATCAACTCAAGCTCAGCCTCGTCACCGAATCGGGTGAGGAGGCTCCGCTGCCGCTGCGTGTGCTGCATGGTGCCGAGACATTGTATCTTTCCTCCGACACCGTTTTCGTCGGCCCTCACTGGATGGCGGATGAAGCGAAGATCGAGGCCATCATCAGCGTGCCGCTGACCGCGCTGACTTCCCAGGAAGGCATCGAGTTCCTCGAAAAAATCGGCCTGCCGCTGCCGGCGTCCATCGCCAGTCGTGTGCGCCATGAAAAGCTGAACGTCCAGGTGCGTGCCTCCTGCCAGAAGAAAGGCCCCGGCTCACAAACCGAATACGCCACCTTTCATGCCGAGGCCATGGACCCCGAAGGCCGCCTGCGCGAGCGCCTCGGGCCTGCTGGCTGGGCTCCTGTCTTCGATCAGGGACCGCGTGATGAGGAAACCATCGTCTGTCGTGACCGCAGCGCCCTTGCCGTGGCTGAGGAGATCCTCCGCGATCTCCGCCCGAGCTGGGACATGGAGGCTCAGGGCCATCGTGTCCGCCTTACCAAGGCTTTCCCCGATCAATTCAACACCTGGGCCACGTCCTTGCCTGAAGGTGTCACCCTCGCCACCGACGAGCGTTTGCAGACCATCCTAGCTGATCCGCTCATCGCCCGCGTCCGCATCGAGGCCACGCAGACTGCCGTCATCGACTGGTTTGACCTGCGCATGATCTTCGAGATCGAAGGTGCTGACCTGAAGGCGGCAGAAATCCGCAAGCTCGTGGCGGCGAAAGGCGGCTTCGTGCAGCTCGCCGACGGCACCTGGCGTCGTGTGAAGCTGGAACTCACCGAGGAGCAGATGGCCCTCATGGATCAGCTCGGCATCGACCTCGATGCGCCAACGGACGAACTTCACAAACTCCACTGGCGTCAGCTCACGGGCGACAAAGCCAAGGACATCATCAATCCCCGCGCCTGGCAGACCATCACCCAGCGCATGGAGCTGGCACGTCTGGAGGAGCGGCCCGAATCGCCCGAAGGCCTCGCCGTCACCCTCCGCCCCTACCAGGTCGAAGGTTACCACTTCCTCGCCTACCTCAGCGTGAACAAATTCGGCGGCATCCTGGCCGACGACATGGGCTTGGGTAAAACCATCCAGAGTATCTCCTGGATTCTCTGGCTCCGTGGCCGCTTCCGCAATGCCTGGCCGACCCTCGTCGTCTGTCCGAAGTCCGTGCTCGATGTCTGGGCCAACGAGTTCAAAAAAGCCGCTCCCGGCCTCAACGTGCAGATCCTGCGCGACAAAGAAGAGCTCGATCTCGAAAAGCTGAAGTCCGAGACCCAGGTCATCGTCATGAACTACGCGCAGATGCGCGGCTGCATCGACTACCTCGAAACCGTCAAGTGGCTCGCCGTCATTCTGGATGAAGCCCAGCAGATCAAGAACCCCGAGTCCCAGGCCGCCCGTGCCGCCCGTCGTCTGAAGTCCGAGAACCGTCTCGCGCTCACCGGCACACCTTTGGAGAACCGCTTGCTCGATCTCTGGAGCCTCATGACCTACGCCATGCCCGGTGCCCTCGGAGATCGTGCCTACTTCACACGAAACTTCGACCGCCGAAAGGATGCCAAGGCCAGCGAGCGCCTCAGCGCCCGCCTGCGCCCCTTCCTCCTCCGCCGAACCAAATCCCAGGTCGCCCGCGATCTCCCATCGCGCAGCGAAGAAGCCATGCTCTGCGAGATGAGCGTGGACCAGGAGAAGCTCTACAAAGAAGAACTCGCCCGCGCCCAGCACCTCCTGCTCACCAGCAGCAACTTCGAAGTGCTCACCCGCAAGCGCTTCGCCGTCCTCCAGGCGCTCACCCGCCTCCGTCAGATCTGCTGTCACCCGCAGCTCGCCAATCCCGAAAACAGCGAGGCCGAGAGCGCCAAGCTCACCGCCACGCTGGAACTCATCGAGGAACTCCACGCTGAAGGCCACAAGGTCCTGCTCTTCAGCCAGTTCGTCTCCATGCTGGAGATCCTGCGGGATCGCCTCACCGAGATGAGCATCCCGTATTACTGGCTCACCGGCAGCACGAACAACCGCAGCGAAGTCGTCGATCAATTCCAGGCCGACGAAGACGCCTGCGTCTTCCTCCTCAGCCTCAAGGCCGGCGGCAGCGGACTCAACCTCACCGCCGCCAGCTACGTCATCCTTTACGATCCTTGGTGGAACCCCGCCGTCGAAGCCCAGGCCATCGACCGCGCCCACCGCATCGGCCAGACTCAGCCCGTCATGGCCTACCGGATGATCACCAAGAACACCATCGAGGAAAAGATCATGCTCCTGCAGCAGAAGAAGCAGCTCATGTCCGCCAACATCCTCGGCGAAGGCGGCTTCGCCCGCACCCTGGAGAAGAACGACTTCGAGTTCCTCTTCGGCCTCGAAGCCGAGGAAAAAGCCCGCATGGAGGACTGACGGCAACTTGATCCACGGCAGATGGGCGTAAAACCGTCTCCAAAGCGGCTACCGACCGCTCTGAAGCGCCGTTTTGCGCCACGGATTTAACTGAATCCGCCGTGGAAGCGATTGATTGCGTCACGGAATCGATTCGTTCCGTCACGGAATCAACCGTTTCCGTCGCGGAAACGATTCGTTCTGTCATGGAATCGGTTGATTCCATCATGGACTTAACCGTTTCCGTCACGGAATCGGTTGATTCCATCACGGATTTAACTGCTTTTGCGGCTCATTTGAGCTTTTTCAGCAGGTCAAGAAATGCCTCCGCCCTGCCAATGCCACTTTCTGTCCCGGACGTAAATACCTACGATGGTGAACCAAGGGACATACACTTGATCTCAGCACCATTTTCATCTCTTGCGTTGTTTTGAAACTTTAGGGTAGGCTCAGGCCATGTTTTCTTCCCCCGAGAATCCTGACCGCCAGATCAATCGCATGGCGGGTTGTGCCACGATGGGGCTATGGGTTTGGAAGTGGGTGGTTCGGCTGGTCCTTGGCTTCGCTCTCTTCATCGTGTTAGTCGCGATCTTCGACAGTCTTTATTGGGATCATCGGCATCGGCTACCTTATCGACAAGTCGCTGCCAAAGCCACGCTCAAAGACCTCGAAGTCAGTCTCACGCACTTCAAAATCGAGTACGGCGAGCTCCCGATCAAGCCCAAGGAATCCCAGATCATCCGGACAGAAGGAACACTTCTTCTGACACTGCTGGGCGAGAAGACAGCCGCCAATCCTCGCGGCATCAAGTTCATCGACACTCCAATCGCCCGCTATGGCAAGTATGGCCTGATCCATCTCGACCCTGAAGTTCAGTCCCTCACGCCTGAAACCGCCCTCGTCGATTCCTGGGGCGAGCGATACTACCTCCTGCTCGAATCCACCGGTGACGGACGCATCCCGAACCCCGAGCGACTCCCCGGAGCCACAGGCAAGGCGACTCAACGCGCCCCCGAGTCCATCCCTGCCTCCAGTGCGATCTTTTCCTCCGGCCCCGACAAAGATCCCAAGACCTGGGACGACAATGTTTGCAGTTGGCGCTGATGCTGAAACGGAAGTGTTGATCTTTCCACGGCGAATCCCTAGCCTGAGCGGGTAAATCAAACCCACTCCCCCATGAATTACCTCCGCCTGCTACCTCTCGTCTGCCTTTTCGGATTCCTCTCGGCAAGTGATGCTGCGGACAAGCCGGTGAAGGTGAAGCCCTCCAAAGTTAGCGCGGCGAAGGGGCGTGACCGGGAAAAGCTGTTCACGCCCTGGATGACTCAGAACGAGCTGGTGAAGCTCAATGACGAGAAGGAGAAGACCAGCGAGCAGATGATTTATTTCGAGTATCACGAGGGGAAGCGCCAGTACCGTGCCATCCATTCCAAGGCGATCCGCTTCAATGGCTGGTGGTGGAACACGACCTATGGCGAGAAGGAGATGGAGGACGAGGTGAACACTTACAAAGCCCGTGGCTATGCCCCGCTCTTCGTGGTGCTGGAGGGGAATTATTACCGCATGCTCTTCGTGAAGCCCGAGAAGATCTCGGAGGCCCAGAAGCTCTTGAAGGAGCTTGGCGTGGAGCCGCCGGCGCTGAAATGATTTTCCTCTCGCATCCCCCATCATCCCGGTCTAGCTCGGCGGGTGGACGACAAGGAATACAAAGTGAAATTGGAGATTTTCGAGGGCCCCCTCGACCTCCTTCTTTATCTCATCAAAAAGGATGAGATCGACATCTATGACGTCTCGATCGGGCGCATCACGAAGCAGTACCTCGACTACATCAACACCTTCAAAATGCTGAATGTGGAGCTGGCCAGCGAGTTCATCGTCATGGCGGCCAATCTGATGTATCTGAAAAGCCGCGAGCTGCTCCCGCAGGCGCAGCAGCCGCCGGAAGAGGACGCCGATGAAGAAGACCCGCGCTGGGAGCTCATCCGCCAGCTCGTCGAATACAAGAAGTTCAAGGACGCGGCCCAGTTCCTCGGCATCCAGGAGGTGAAGGGTGACGAGTTCTTCGCCACCAGCCCCGAGCCGATGGACCTCGAAGCCCCCATCATGACGGTGGCCGGCGTGGGCATTTTCGACCTCATCCGCGCCTTCCAGCGCGTGCTGAAGCGCTTCGAAAACACCACCGACATCCGCGAGATCGTCAGCGACCGCTTCACCGTGGCCGACAAGATCGAGCACCTGCTGGAGGCCATCCCCCTCGGCGGCAAGGTGCGTTTTGAAACGCTCTTCAGCGATGCTGCGAGCCGCGTGGAGGTGATCGTGACCTTCCTGGCCATGCTGGAACTCATGAAGCTAAACCATCTCCAGGTGGAGCAGGCGGAGATGCTCGGTGAGATCATCGTCGTGCGCCCGAAGATCAACGAAGCCGCCAAGCCGCTCGACTTCGGCGGTTGAGTCCACCGGCAAGGCCCGGCCGACACAGCGCGTTTTTTGCGGACTATGATGAAGCTGATCTCGCTATCCCTGCTGATCTCTCTTTCCGCTCAAGCCGCTGACTGGCCCCGCTGGCGTGGCACGGCGGGGGATGGAGCCTGGAACCCGGCGGAGATGCCTGCGGACTTCGCGACTCGGGAGCCGGAGCTGCTTTGGAAAACCAAGATCGGCGGCGGCTTCGGTGGCGTGACGGTCAGTGCTGGCCGCGTGTATGTGATGGATCGCCCGAAGCCACCCGGCACGACGGAGCGCGTGCTGTGCTATGATGCTGCCACGGGGATGCCGCTCTGGCAGCACGAATGGGACGCCGACTATGGCGCCATGGAATATGGCAGCGGCCCGCGTGCCAGCGTGACGATCCATGAAGGCCGCGCCTACGCCCTCGGTGCCGCAGGCATGGCGCTGTGTCTGGAGGCGGTGAAGGGCACCGTCTTCTGGCAAGTGGACACGGTGAAGGAACACGGTGCCCAAGTCCCCACCTGGGGCTTCGCCGCCTCGCCCGTGATCGATGGACCCCGCGTGCTGCTGCATGTCGGCGCGCAGTCTGCTGGCAGCGTACTCGCTTTGGACAAGCTGACGGGCAAACCCATCTGGCGCGGCGGCCCAGATCCCGCCGGCTACTGCACGCCGGAGATCATCACGCATGGCGGGAAGCGGCAGTTGATCGCCTGGGGCCCGGAGCACATCCAGAGCCTCGATCCCGAGACGGGCGCGGTGTTTTGGACCTACCCCTACAAAATCACCTACGGCGTGAGCATCGCCCAGCCGATCTACCGCGATGGGCTGCTGCTCGTGTCCGGCTACTGGCATGGCACGAAGGCCCTGCGGCTCGGCGCGCAGCCCACGGAGGTCTCGCTGGCCTGGGAGAATGAAAAGGACATGTGCGGCCTCATGGCGGCCCCGCTTTTCAAAGACGGCGTCGTCTATCTCCTCGATAAAACCAGCGGCCTGCAAGCCATCGAACTCAAGAGCGGCAAGATCCTCTGGAGCGATGCCAACACGCTGACGCCGAAGGACCGCAACCCGCAGATGAGCCTCGTCTGGCTGCGTGAAAGCGAGGGCCTCGCCTCCTTGCTGAACTCCAGCGGCGAGCTCGTGCATGTGCGGCTGAAAGCCACCGGCTTCGAGGAACTCGGACGCCATCAGATCATCGGCAAAACCTGGGCGCATCCGGCTTTCGCAGGCAGTGGGGTCTTTGCCCGCTCGGATACGGAGCTGGTGGCTTGGCGGCTGTGGCCGTGAAAGGACTGCCCCGGCATTTGATGAACGATGACGCCCAAGGCCTGCGTTTGCAGCCGCTCCATGAAGCGTCTCATCCTGCTAAGCTGCCTCCTTTCGTCATTCGTCATTCGGGCTTCGTCCTTCAGTGCTGAAAGCGCGCCCAACATCCTCTGGCTCACCAGTGAGGACCACGGCCCGCACATGGGCTGCTATGGTGACAAGTATGCCACCACGCCGAACGTCGATGCGCTGGCAGGGAAGGGGATGCTCTTCAAGCACGCCTGGTCCTGCGGTCCTGTCTGCGCTGCCGCACGCACCACCATCATCGCCGGTATGTATCCGCCCTCCACCGGCGGCGAGCACATGCGCAGCATGACGCAGATGCCAAAGGGCACGAAGATGTATCCGCAGTTCCTCCGCGAGTCCGGCTACTACTGCACGAACAACAGCAAGGAGGACTACAACCTCGCGAAGCCCGAGGGCGTCTGGGACGAGTCTTCCGGCAACGCGCACTGGAAGAAGCGCAAGGACGCGCAGCCCTTCTTCGCCATCTTCAATGAAACATGCAGCCACGAAAGTCAGCTCCGCAAACGCCCCCATGAGCAGGTGCATGACCCCAAAGGCGTCCGCATCCCCGCCTATCATCCCGATACTCCCGAAGTCCGTCAGGACTGGGCGCAATACTATGACCAGGTCACCGAGGCCGATGCCAGCGCAGGCCGCCGACTGAAGGAAATCGAGGAAGCCGGGCTCGCTGCCGACACCATCGTTTTCTACTACGCTGACCACGGCAGCGGTATGCCGCGTAACAAACGCTGGCCCTGCAACAGCGGCCTGCAGGTTCCGATGGTCGTCTATTTCCCGCCGAAGTGGCAGCACCTCGCGCCGAAGGAGTATGGCGCTGGTGTGAAGTCAGATCGCCTCGTTAGCTTTGTCGATCTCGCCCCCACGCTGCTCAGCCTCATCGGCGTCCAGCCACCTGAGTGGATGCAAGGCCACGCCTTTGCCGGTAAATTCCAGACGGAGCCGCAGCCCTTCGTCTATGGCTTCCGTGGCCGCATGGATGAGCGCTACGACACCGTCCGCAGCGTCACCGACGGGCGCTTCGTCTATGTGCGGAATTTCATGCCGCATCTCTCCCAGGCCCAGCATGTCAGCTACCAATTCCAGACTCCGTCCACGGTGGTCTGGCGGAAGCTCTTCGACTCCGGCAAAACCACGCCAGAGCAGTCCATCTTCTGGAAAGAACCCAAAGACGCCGAAGAGCTCTACGACCTCCAGTCCGACCGTGACGAAGTCCACAACCTCGCTGGCAAACCCGAGCATGCGGAGACTCTTGCCAAGATGCGTCAGGCTCAGGAAGGCCTCGCCGTGAAGATCCGCGATGTCGGGCTCTTGCCCGAGGGCGAGATGCACCAGCGCGCCGAAGGCACCACGCCCTACGACATGGCTCACGACGACGCGCTTTATCCCATGCAGCGCGTACTCAGCATCGCCGGAGCTGCCTCTTCCATGAAGCCCGATGTCCTGCCCGAACTCAAAGCCGCCTTTGCCGACAAAGACAACGCCATCCGTTACTGGGCTGTCATGGGAGCGATGATGCGGGGCAGGGAAGGTGTCACCCAGCTTCACACCGAACTCACCGCCGCCACGAAGGACAACTCCACTTACGTTCAGATCCCCGCCCATTGGGCTCTCGCCAAATACGGCACTGACGCAGATCGCGCCCCGGCTTTGTCCGGTCTCGTCAGTCTCGCGAACTGGAGCCAGCACAATCTATTCACCTCCATGAGCGCCCTTTGCGCCATCGGCGATCTCGGAGACACCGCCAAGCCCATCCTCGAAGACCTCAAAAAGCTCCCCAGCAAAGGCCCCAGCCCTGATCCCAGATTCAACAGCTACATCTCCCGCCTCCTCGCCGACCTCACCGGCAGCGAACCCGAGTTCGAGGCCGATGCCACCCCGAA